>PEYJ01000019.1 GCA_002774425.1 Parcubacteria group bacterium CG08_land_8_20_14_0_20_48_21
CTCGGAAGCGTGTTCACTTGTTCCACGTAATCATGAGGGAGTGTGATGGGGATATCGGAAAGTAATTTTTGCCTGCCTTGGACTGCTCGACCAAGACCTTGATCTGATCTTTCGACATCATGACCGTGTTGTCGAAGCGGTCGGGTCGAGGAAAACTTCGGGGCATCCTTCGCAGCCCTACACTTATTGCTTGGTTATAAAATCTTTGCCAAACCTTCCCCATACGCCGGAGAGTTAATATCGTGGAATGCATCCCGTATCGAAATAAGACGACAACGCGGTACTATTTTTTGCATTCGCTTCGCATATTTTTTAAGCAGAGCGCTTTCGCGTGATCCATAGATAAAATCCACTCTTTTAGCTCTCACTTTCTCAAGCTCCTTATACACGTCAATATTTTTGAGCTCCTCAATGCGTCGCTTGCCGAGAAAAGAAACTTTCTTCTCGACTCTGCTAGTTAAGCCTCCCCCTATTGCATAAGGGAATGAGCAAAGCACTAACCGCTCTATATCATGTCGCTTACTCGCTATCTGAAGCGCTGTCAGACCGCCAGCCGAAAAACCAAGAAGTGTCGCGCCGATTAAATCTTTATTGTGCAAATATGCTCGCGCCTGAATAAACCAATCTGATGGAGTTTTATATTTCCACGTTATTGGTACTATTTTTACACTCCAACCTACTTTTGAAAGGGTGCTCTTTAGCGGTTCGTAATCTAGTTTATATTCAAAAAACCCCGGAATTATATAAATGATTTTCATAAAATGAATCCTAAAAATGGGTAGGAGCGGCGTTTACGCCCTCCTACCCATTTTGATTACGCTGATTACACCGTAACAGCGGTGTCCTCCATTGGCCAGTCGAGGATGGTATGGGCCGTCGCCGTACGACCAGACGGAAGATCAAATTCGCCGGATTTCATCCCGATGATAAATGCCTGCCATTCGGCATCGAGAAATGCGAGAACAGGACCTTTGCCGTGATCTTTCGAGTCACGTACGTAGACATGACTATCGTCGCCAATCGCCACCTCAACGCACCACTCGGGACGACCGGGACGGGCAGTTGGATTTGCCTTAAAAAAGATAAGACCTGCTGGTGTATCATTCATCTGCATAACGATATCTCCTACACTGGTTTTCTGCCGCCGGAACAATTCAGGAAGCTTCTATCTTTGAAAATACAGTATCCAAAAAAAAATGTCAACGAGTTGTATAAGGCCACCCACTTTTGCACTCTTGCGGCAATTGATTGGCTGATAATGATAAGAGGAATTGTACTGGAGAAAGTTTGTTTCCGAAAGCATAGGTATTGGGGACAGGAAGAT
>PEYJ01000012.1 GCA_002774425.1 Parcubacteria group bacterium CG08_land_8_20_14_0_20_48_21
ACGAACCGCCTCATTTCCGAAAAAATTGCGTCTTGGGATTTCGTCCAGCCGTTTGATTTTACAGCTTCATTCCTTGCTCGCCGCGCCTGCGGGCGCGGCGAGCAAACCTCTCTGTCCGTTTCCAAAAATTTGCAAAATCCTGTTTGGTGGACTGTAAGGGAATCGAACCCTTGACCTCCGCAGTGCAAATGCGGCGCTCTAGCCAACTGAGCTAACAGCCCATGAAAATAATGCATCTCCCATAACTCGCAAATCGGAGACATGCAGAGGTAAGTATCTCTCTATAGTTCTTTGTGTTACCCGCGCTCAATTTTAAGTTTCAGACAGCAGGCGCGCGTATCAGTGATTTATATCGAGGAGCGTTGCCCAAGTTCGGTAAGTGGGGAGAGTATCCATCCGGCAAAAGTGCTGAAAATGTTGGTGATCAGCATAATACCAATGAAGATGAAGAAAATACCTATGAGTTTGTAGAACAAACGGCTTCCGCCCGAACTTCCGAAGTGTGCTTCCGCCCAACCGATGGAGCCAAAATTTTGATGCATCCATTCAGCATACCTGGTAATGGCAAAGCCGATGCCGAGTACCATGATGCCAATAATCATACGTCTGATCATAGGGAAAACATTAAGGAAATAATAAGGTAGTACAACGTGGACAGAAACTGACTCGGATTACCGAGCCTGACTTTTGGTGTGACCTTACAACCACGTTAGAAACTATTTTAGCAAAAATTTCTGAAAAAATCAAATCGCTCCGCTCCGCTGTAGTGCCGCTCACGCGGCACTACCCCGCAGAAAAATTGCCTTCCCTTTAAGAAAAAAATTGGTGCGCACAAAAATAAAACTTAAATGATAAGGCAATTTTTCTGCTCGGCTCTGTTCTAACGAACATGACGGCGGGGTTTCGCTTGCGGCTCGTAGGAAAAAATTGGGGGAGTTTGAGGGGGAAAATTTTTGCCCGCGAGCCGCCAACGAATTGACCTTGAAAAAGCCGTCTTGTCTTGTAGTGGTGGGCGCGCCTGGATTCGAACCAGGGACCTTCTCGGTGTAAACGAGACGCTCTAACCAACTGAGCCACGCGCCCGTGGTACCCTTTGTTTGAAAATGCGCGAACCTTCTTTGTAGGAAGTCCAGTTTGGTGCGGACGAGAGGACTTGAACCTCCACGAGCGAAACCGCTCACAAGCCCCTCAAGCTTGCGTGTCTACCAAATTCCACCACGTCCGCAAAACTATTTTAATCCACAGTTTTTTCCAGCAAACGCTTTTTCCAATTGCGTAAAAAATAGAGTTTTGCGCGGCGTACGCGCGCCGCTTTCACGATCTCTATTTTTTCAATAAACGGAGAATTCAAGGGAAAGATTCTCTCTACCCCTATGTTGCCTACTTTCTTGCGAACTGTAATAGTAGCTCCGGCTTCTTTACCGTGCTTGTGTGCAAGAATAATACCCTCAAACATCTGGAGACGTTCTTTTTCCTCACCTTTCGCACTGGTTTCCTTGATTTTTTGGAACACTTTTATGGTCATACCTGGTTGCAGATTCGCGTACGCACCTTGTGAGGCAAGCGTTTCTACATTCTTTGATACTTTCATATTATTTGTCTTGTCTGCAGCTGGTGTATCAGTTGTGGCACTCTCTGCCGGTGTTTCGCGCACCGGAATTTCTGCGGTTGATTTTTCTTCAGTAGCCTCAACGGGAGTTTGTGCCGCCGCGTCTTTTGTGGTTTCGTCAGTCATATGCGTGGTGTGAGTATTCGGGAAAATAAGCCTGTTTTTAAGTAAAAGCAGTCTCCATTCTAGCTAATCCGATAGGTTTTGTCAACAATAAAAACGGAAGTCAGAAGTTGGTAATCAGAAGTCGGAAGCATACATCAGCTACCATCAAAAGAATTTTTGCTTAACAATCATTTCCGCTTGCTGGATAGTTTCAGGAAGCCGTCCCTCTTTATTTTCTATGACGTTATCATACACATCCAAGTGCCGCATCCATTCGGCGGAAAACTTTTGGCGTTTTTGTATTTCTTCCCAAGGATCGCCGCGTTTTTTCAGTCGCTCGGTCAATACCGCAGTATCCTTATTTGGCGGTGTAATGACGATACTCAAACTTTCCGGAAATTGTGTTTGCATGTTCGCAACTCCCTGCCAATCCATTTTCCATAACACGGGATTGGGTTGGGTTAAGCATCTTTCAATTTCTTTGTATGTAGCGCCCCGGTAGTCGCCATATACTTCCGCCCATTCAATAAATGCGTTTGCTTCGCGCATGCGCTGAAAGTCTTCTCGGGTAATAAAATAATACGGGCTTCCTTCCTGCTCACTCCCACGCGGCTTGCGCGTAACCGAGGTAATGACCCGAATTGCACTGAATCGCTTCACCATGGCTTCAATGACAGAATCTTCCCCGGCACCCGATGGGCCGGAAATGAGTATGAGCGGAGGATGATTTTTTGTAAAATCCATACACTTAAGAACATTGTTTGAGGAAGTCAAAGAATTCTTTTGGTGGTTCAACACTATAATTTTTCCATTCGTTTTGCAAGTCAGAGAATCCAAGATGTTCCGCATGCAGCATAAGGAACGGGGCGGTAAACGCCGGCTTCTTTTTTGGCATATAGAGGATGTCCCCGACCACCGGATGGCTGATTGCCAACAGGTGCGCGCGGATTTGATGGGTGCGTCCCGTGTGGATTTGCACGTCAACCAGTGTCGCGGCACGGTACCGCTCACGAACTTTGTAGGTGGTGAGTGCGCTCTTGCCGTCCTGGCTTTTGGGGCGGGCAGCCATTTTACCGCCGGTTGCTGCACGGCTGATGACAAAATCAATTTCCCCTTCGTCTTTTGTCATAACACCGTACACCAGCGCCGTGTAACGTTTCTCAATGCGGCGCAGTTTGAACTCGCGCTTCAGATACTCAAACATTGCGAACGTGCGCGGTATGATCATGATGCCGGAAACATCGCGATCCAAACGGTGTACCAGCGTCGGGCGTCCGGGATCTTCGCCGATTTTCCCCAGCGATGCATCGTACGCGAGGAGCATATCCACAAGCGTTCGTTCACGAGTATCCGGTGATGCGGTCGGGTGTACGAGTAGTCCCGCGGGCTTATTGATAATGAGGTAGTCATCGGTATGCGCTACGATGTCCAGTGCAAAGGTTGCCTTTCTTTCCTGCTTGGGAAACTTACCAGAGCGCGGTGATTGAGTGGGCAGCGTCATAACAACATCCCCATCTTTTAAAAACTGATGGACAGATGGAGTGTGCTCATTCACCAGCACCCCACCACATTGAATGAGTTTTTGTATCCGTGATCGGGAAATATCAGGAAGCTGCTCCGACAAAAAAACATCCAGCCGCGTTTTTTTTGCGCCTGCGGAAGTGTAGATAAATTTTCGTTGGTCAGTCATAGTATTTGGTTAGGGAGATTTTTTATTTTGTTGCTGATAGAGCTTTTGGAGATAGATCAGCGCCTGTTTTTTTGTTTTCACTTTTCCGTCCAACTGGGCTTCGTGCAGTGCATCCAAAAGTCTGCCAACGTTTCTCCCCTCCGCAAGATTAAAGATTTGCATAAGATTGTCGCCGTCAACCAATTTTTTTATTTTTGGCATGCGGCGCGGTTTTTCTTTTTTGTAGATCGCCAAAACTTTTTTGTAGAGGGAGAGTCCTTGCGGAATTGTTCCGAGCGAATCCGCGCGTAACAGCAGCAGTAAATCAGCAAAGAGCGGATTGCCCAGCCAATGCTTACGGCGTTCTTTGCTCATGGTGAGGACATTGTCCAGCATCATGTGGTGCCTGATGAGCCAGGATACGTCGCGTATAAACTTTGTTGGAGCTTTCAGGCGCTTCAAAATTTTTTCCGCAATCTCCGCCGATTTGGTCACATGACCGTCAAAGCGGATACGCTCCGCGGTTTTGAACGTGTCCGGTTTTCCTACGTCATGAAGGAGTATGCTCCACGCAAGCGTGGAACTCGGGTGTGACGGAAAATTATTGAGCGACTTTAACGTATGCTGCCAAACATCGCCTTCCAGGTGGTATTCTTTTGGCTGGGCGACACCTTTGCATTTTTCCAATTCCGGAAAAACAATGGCAAGCAGTCCCAAATCTTCCAAATTGCCGAAAGCGGAAGCGGCGCTTGGTCCCGTAAGGATTTTTGTCATCTCGTCAAAAATTCGTTCTTTTGATACAACCGTTATATCTCCCGCATATTTTTTTATGGCGTTGTAGGTGTGCGGGTGGTACTGAAAGCCGAGCGCGTTTTTAAATCGTACAGCGCGCAGCATGCGCAGTTTATCTTCTTTAATGCGCTCATCGGCCCTGCCAATAAAGCGAATCAGGCCAAGCAGCAGATCTTCCTGTCCGCCCACGTAATCATAGAGATGTTTTTTGACTGGATCGTAAAACAAACCATTGATGGTAAAATCCCGGCGCTTGGCATCTTCCTGCGGATTGGTAAACAGCACGGCATCGGGGTGTCGACCGTCCGAGTAGCCGCTGTCCGAGCGAAAGGTTGCGACTTCAAACTCATGTCCTTGCTGATGGACGCGCAGTACGCCAAACTGTCGTCCAACCGGATAGGTTTTTGGCAAGATCGTTTCTATCTGGTCGGGTGTTGCTGAAGTGGCAATGTCAAAATCTTTCGGTTGCCATTTTTTCTTTTGCTGTTTGGCGAGCAGCATGTCGCGTACCGAACCGCCTGCCCAGTAGGCGGCAAACCCTGCGTTTTGTAGTTTTTTAACAATGGCGAGAGAAGCGAATTTCATACATACGTAGCTTAGCACTAAATCTTGAAACGTAAAACATGAAACTTCGCACCCGCTCTACAAATGAGTGCCATGACTTCGTATGTCCTCGAGACTTGCGAAGTCGGCATAGCGAACTCTACACGAAAAAGCCCCCGGGAGAGGAAAGCGCCATGGCTGTGTAGGCCTGCTTTCTCCCGAGGACGGTACGTGATAGCGTTTAGGGCAAAACCTTGTACTCCAAGGCATGCCCTTGACTAGGAGCTATCAAACCCCGACTGGTTCGCAGATTGTTGGTGTCACAAACGCCGAATGGTATTCTCCTTACTTTTTAAAGCACAAGAAAGCAGTGTAGTGTACATGAAAAACGAGAACTTGTCAAGGTGGTGGGCGGCACAAGAGTTGAACTTGTGACCTCTACAATGTCAATGTAGCGCTCTAACCAACTGAGCTAGCCGCCCATGCGGAAATAGTAGATATGCGTAAAGACAAGAAGTAGTATAGAAAATAAGCAAAAAAAAGTCAAAGCCATACACCTCCCTATGCTTACTATCAATACCCTATGCTATATCCTTTCTTCTTGTTCCAGAACAATTATTTTATCCAACAATGCTGGAAAAGTGTATCCAGCAGCTTCTGCTGCTTTAGGAAGAAGTGATTTGGTGGTGAGTCCTGGGATAGTATTCAATTCCAAAAAGAAAACATCACCGCTTGTATCAACAATAAAGTCAGAACGAAACACCCCTCGGCAGCCAAGAAGAGTGTGTGCTTGTATGGCATATCCCCGCAACATTTGTACTAAGTCGTCGGATAGGGGTGCAGGGCATATTTTCTGAGCCAAACCGTCAGCATATTTTACTTCACGATCAAAAATGTATGGGAAGAATGTATGGCGATACCGGAAGCGCATCAAGTTTTTCGTTTCCCAAAACCGCAACAGTATACCCATGTCCCTTTATATAGGATTCAATAAGTACATTGCTTTCAAACAAGAGGGCTTTTTCCATACCATACCGAAGTTCTTCCTCCGTGTGTGCGAGCGTCATACCAACACTGGACCATCCATGGAGCGGCTTTATCATAGCGGGAAGCAGCGCCATCGGAAGAGGACCATACTTCGTTATCTATACCCCTCGTGGAACCGACATACCTGCAGCCGCGCATAGTACCTTTGTCCGATGCTTATCTATGGCTAGCGCGTGCGTGGCTACGCCAGAAAACGTATAGTGTATACCCAGCGTTTCCAAAAATCCTTGGACAGTACCGTCTTTCCCGCAGGATCCGTGAAAAATAGGGAGTGCAATGTCAAAAGTTTTATAATGTTCAAGAAATTTTTGCAGGTCGTTTGGGAAATCAAAAAAAGTAACCTTGTATTTTTTAGTATCAAGATATTTTTGTACTTCACCTGCACTTTGGATCGCTATATCCCGCTCGGACGATGTTCCACTGGCGAGGATGGCGATGGAAATCATAAAAAGTTGGAGTAGACAATAGGTATATGGTCACTGCTTGCACGAACTGCAAATGGCCGCCATCATGGAATTGAACCTGGAACCGTCCGGATATATCAAAAATATAGTGTTGTCGCTCGCACGAACTGTAAATATCCGTCCGCCCGCCTGGACTTGAACCAGGGACCGATCGGATATAAGCCGATTGCTCTAACCAACTGAGCTACGGGCGGACGGATATTTCCAATCGTAACTCGCTAGACACTAAAAGCCGAATGTTCTACCATTGAGCTACACGCGCAGGTTGTTGTGCTTGTGCCACCCTGTACGTAAGCTACGCACTCCAAACTTATTGAGCTAAGGACTGGCGCATCTTTGCAATCATAACGTGTTAGGCAGTACAAACCGAACGCTCTTCTATCCTAGCGTAAAGCTCTACATTCGTCAAAACAGAAAAAAGCGACTTGCGCCGTTCCTTGTAGTTTATCACGCATTTCTTACTTTTCTTTACGCCACCATCTTCTCCATCGCCTCTTGCAGGGTACGAATAACCCTTGCCTCGGCGGTTTTGAGATCCGTATGATCAAGGGTTACTTCGGCAAACGCGCGGGAACCTGTCGCGCCAAGTTGCGCGGCAAGAGCGAGTGCATCCACATTTTTTACCGCACGTATCCAAACTTGTATCACCCCCGTGTCTTCTTTTTCAAATAACAGGACGATGACCCTGGCTTGCGGTGCGCTGACAATCAACTCGTCAGTCATGCCTTCAAAATTTTCTGCCGATGCGTCTGCGAGGTTGAAATCTTCCTGGCTGATGAGCGACCAGACGAGCTGATTATCCACGCGGGATTTGAGCCGCGCCAGAACGCGTCCCCACAATTTAAGCGTATTGAGCGAATGGCTTTGATAGATGTTCTTGACGATTTCTTCGCGCGCTCCGCCCTGCTCAACCAGTTCACTTGCGACGCGCAATGCATGGGGTGTAACGACGGAAGTCTTAAACGACTTGGTACGGGTGATCATACCGGTCAAAAGCAGCGTCGCAAGGTCTTTATGCATGTAGCTGGAATCCAATTCTTTGAACAAGCGGTAGAGGATTTCGGTAATGGACACAGCAGTCAGATCCAAAACATTAATTTGTCCGTAGCCCTCATTACTGCTGCGATTGTCAATATTCAAAATTGGCGTTTCATAAAAACTTTCAGCCCGTTCGTCAAAAAATGTTCCCAGCGACTCCAAATCCTGCGTGCCGATCGTGATGATCAAGTCATAGGCGGCATGCGCCTGGTTTTTGATTTCCACATCTGCTTCGGTAAATTCGCCGTCCTCGGGCGTAATGAAAATGCGCAGTCGCTCACCCTCGGTATCATAGCTGAATTCTTTAACCTTGGTATGCGTGAGGTCAAGGCTGATAACGAACTGGCTCAACTCGTCGGACTTGCCCATAATCTTATCAATCTGCGGCAAGAACTCTAACGTCTTGGGCCGGTAAAAATCCTCGCAAAGTATGGTAACATCTTTCCCGAGATGTTTTAAAAATAAAAAGAGTGCCAACGAACCGGATATGGCATCGGCGTTGAAATTTTTTGAAAATGTGATGAGTATGCGCTGGGCTTTCTCAAATTGAGTTTTGATTTGCTCGGTTTGGGTTAAGGCCATAGCAAGAAGTCGGAAGTGAAAAAGAGGAAGTCTGACAGTGCGGCGCATCATGCGCATTACGGGGAGTATTTCGGGAAATCATGGCAGTGTAGCATACTGGAGCAAAAGGTCAACCCGGTTGAAAAGTAGGAGATTTACTGGTAAGGTGGCAGGTATGGAATTGCCTAAAGTGTACAATCCAAAGGAAGTTGAAGACGCTATCTACCGTTCATGGGAGGAGAGCGGCTGTTTTAATCCGGATAATTTGCATGTTGCGAAAGACGCGGAGAGTTTTACCATTGCCATGCCCCCGCCGAACGCCACGGGAGTACTGCATTTGGGGCATGCCATGACCATGGCGTTGGAAGACGCAATGATCCGGTTTGCGCGCATGCGCGGGTTACGCGCGCTATGGGTGCCGGGAACGGATCATGCGGCTATAGCCACACAAAACGTGGTGGAAAAAAAGCTGGCGAAAGAGCATATTACGCGGCACGATTTAGGTCGGAAGAAGTTTTTGGAGAAAGTTGCGGAACACGTTACCGAATCGCAACATACAATAAAAAATCAAATCCGCAAAATGGGTGCAAGCTGCGACTGGTCGCGCGAGCGCTATACCTTAGACGATGGGCTGACCCGTGCGGTGCAGGAGGTGTTCGTGCGCATGTACCACGATGGGTTGATTTATCGAGGCAATCGCATCGTTAACTGGTGCCCGCGTTGCCACTCCACACTCGCTGATGATGAGATTGCGTACGAAGAGAAGCCGACAACCCTCTTCACGTTTCGCTATAACAACGATTTTCCCATCGCCATTTCTACGACTCGCCCCGAAACCAAACTTGGCGATACCGCGGTTGCCGTGCATCCTGATGATACGCGCTATAAAAAGTATGTGGGAAAAATCTACGCCATTCGTTTTGGTGATGTGGTGCGGCACGTGCAGGTGATTGCCGACACGGAGGTTGACATGAACTTTGGCACGGGGGCGGTTGGAGTGACCCCGGCACACTCTATGACGGACTATGCGCTGGCGGAGCGCCATGGCGCGGAGGTGGTCAAAATCATCGGTGAGGACGGGGTGATGCTGGATGCGGCGGGCGCTGACTACAAAGGATTGCCAGTGGGTGAAGCGCGCCAAAAATTTATTGCATGGCTGCAAGCCGAAGGATTGGTTGAGAAAGAAGAGTTTATAGTCCACAATTTAAGTGTGTGCTACCGGTGCGGCACGCCGGTGGAGCCGCTACCATCCGAACAGTGGTTTGTCAGCGTGGACAAGCCGTTTACCCTGCAATACGGACATATACAAGGCATAAAAAAAGGCAGCAAATATTCCTTGAAAGAACTGGCACTACACGTGGTACGCGAGGGGTTGATAGAAATCATTCCCGGTCGTTTCAACAAAACGTATTTTAACTGGATGGAAAATCTGCACGACTGGTGCATCTCGCGACAGATTTGGTTTGGACACCGCATACCCGTATGGCACAGGAAAGATTCTGCAATATATGTTGGCGTTAAGCAACCGGAGGGAGAGGGATGGATACAGGATCCGGATACGCTGGATACCTGGTTCTCTTCCGGCTTGTGGACATTCTCCACGCTGGGCTGGCCCGAAGACACGCATGATCTCAAAACCTTTCACCCGACATCCGTTTTGGAAACGGGCTACGACATTCTCTTTTTCTGGATAGCGCGCATGATCCTCATGACGACCTACGCGCTCAATGATATTCCGTTTAAGCAAGTGTATTTGCACGGTTTGGTGCGCGATAAAGAAGGACGCAAAATGAGCAAGTCGCTCGGCAACGGCATTAATCCGATAGTAATGATAGAGCGGTATGGCGCGGATGCTCTGCGCGTGAGTATGATGATCGGAAATGCCGCGGGCAACGATGTCCGACTCTATGCAGAAAAGATAGAAGGCTATCGCAATTTTGTGAACAAGCTTTGGAACATCGCGCGGTATGTACTCATGAGCGTCAAGGAAATAACCGTTCCCGAGGCTGTACCAAATCCGCAAACGCTTGCCGACCGCTGGATACTCGCGCGTCTTGCGGAAACGGCAACAACAGTAACCAAAGCGCTTATCCGACACGATTTTTCACTCGCGGGAGAGACACTCCGTGCATGCACCTGGAATGATTTTGCGGACTGGTACGTGGAGATCAGTAAAAAAGAAGAGGGGAAAGACGCCATACTCTTGTACGTGCTTGATATGCTCCTCAAACTTTGGCATCCGCTCATGCCATTTGTTACCGAACATCTTTATCGCTTGTTGCACGGAGAAGACGCGCAGCTCATAGTGGCGGCGTGGCCAAAGCATGCGGGGAAGTATGACGCAAAAGCGCTAGCGCATTTCGGGCAGTTTCGTGATATGATACAGGCAGTACGAACCATTCGTGCCGAAAATCATCTTGCGCCAACGGTAGGTATAGCAGTAACTGCAGTTGCTCCGGAAGCCAAAGAACTCGGACCCTATGCGCATCTTGCGGCTGAATTACTGCGTGCCACATCGGTGGCGCTAACCGATACCATGCCATTTGTGCCGCATGCGGCAGTCCAGCATGCTGGACAAGTTATGGTACTCGTGCCGCTTGAGGGATTGGTGGATATCGAACGGGAGAAGAAGCGTCTGGAAAAAGAATGCCAACGGACGGCAAAGTATGTACAGAGCGTTGAGCAGAAATTAGCGAACAGAGCATTTATCGCCCATGCTCCTGTGGAAGTGGTGGTGGCGGAAAAAGGAAAACTTACGGCAGCCCAAGAAAAACTCGATAAACTTTCTGAACAACTGGCGCATCTGTAATGTCCGATAGCATCGCATCTTTTTCCTGTCACTCCCGCGTACGCCTGTCTGCCGGCAAGTAGGAGGGAATCTCTAAAAGTTGGGAATGATCTTATACAACAGCATGTGCCCATAGATACTTCAAAAAAAACAATTGATGAACTTTTGACCCGCGGTGTTGCGCAAGTAACGGTGCGCGAGAGCGTGGAGAAAAAACTGCGATCGGGGAAAAAGTTGCGCATCAAACATGGTGTTGACCCTACCACCAAAGACCTGCATTTGGGCTACGCGGTGGTGTATGAAAAATTGCGGAAGCTGCAACAAATGGGACACACAATCGTGTTTTTGATTGGCGACTTTACCGCGCGTTTCGGCGATCCGACCGACAAAGAGTCCCAGCGTACGCTGCGTGATAAAAAGGAAGTGGAGGCGGCAGCCAAAAGCTACGCCAAACAAATTGGCACGATATTGGATATGCAGAAAACGGAAGTGCGCCACAACTCCGCATGGTACGACAAACTGTCTGCTGAAGGGTTATTGCGTCTCATGTCGCGCTTTACGGTCGCGCGTATGCTGGAGCGCGATATGTTCCAAAAGCGGCAGGAGGCGGGGCATGAGATTGGTATGCATGAACTCGTCTATCCGGTATTGCAGGGGTGGGATTCGGTGATGCTCAAGAGCGATATTACGGTTGTGGGCACCGATCAAACTTTTAATGAGTTGCAGGCGCGCAAATTGCAGGAGCAGGAGGGGCAGGAACCGCAGGATATCATTGCCATGGATATATTGGTTGGTACGGACGGTCATCTCAAAATGAGTCAGTCACTTGGCAATTACGTGGGTATTATGGAAAGTGCGATGGAACAGTATGGTAAACTCATGTCCATTCCAGATTCTGCCATCTTGTCGTATCTTACTCTCGTAACGCGCATTTCCGCACAAGAGATCGCGCTGTTATCTGAAGAACTTACTAAGGATAAGGTGAATCCACGGGATGTAAAAATGCGCCTCGCAAAAGAGGTGGTAACCATATACCATGGAGCGACAACTGCGGAAAAGGCCGAACAGGCGTTTATCCTGCAATTTCAAAAACATGAGCCGCCGACCTATATAGAAGAAATTTTGGTCAAAGGCGCAACACTCATTGAGGTAATGGTGGAAACCAAGCTTGTCGCATCAAAAGGCGAGGGGCGCAGAATGTTGGAGCAGAACGCGGTTAAGGTTGATGGAGAAAAAGTTGTTGATGGCACGCTCGCCGCAAAAAAACTCAAAGGGAAAGTGCTGCAAGTCGGCAAGCGGAAATTTGTGAAGATCACGTAGTCGTCTCAACTAAATTATTGACTCCGTAAATCCATCGGACTTACGGAGTCCCGCAATAAACACATGGAAATCGTATTTGTTACCCTAGGTATCGTTCTCGCCGTGCTGGTTGCGTGGCAGTTTTTTGCAACGCGAAAAATGCTGGAAAAACTTACAGAAAGCAGGGAAAAAGATCAATCACTGCTTATGGTGCAGCAGCGCATTGATAACATTACCAAGGAATTGAACGAACGATTGGCGGAAGTTGCGCGTTCGCAAGATCGCTCCACCGTATCCATTGGCGAGCGGCTGGACAATGCCGCGAAAGTGGTTGGCGCGGTGCAGCACAAGCTCGGCGGCATTGAGGAAAGCAGCAAGCGCATTTTTGACGTGGGCAAAGATATAGCAAGTTTGCAGGAAATTCTTCGCGCGCCGAAGCTGCGCGGTATGCTGGGAGAGTTATTTTTGGGGGATTTATTAGCGCAAATTTTACCCCAAGAGCACTACATGTTGCAGTACCGGTTTAAGAGCGGGGAAGTGGTGGACGCGGTGGTGAAACTGCGCGACGAGTATTTGGTGCCGGTAGACTCCAAATTTCCGTTGGAGAATTTTAAGCGTGTGATTGAAGCGCAGGATGATGAGGAACGTAAGCGAGCGCGCAAAGTATTTCTCTCGGATGTCAAAAAACATATTGACGCGATAGCGGCAAAGTATATTCTGCCGGATGAAAAAACGTTTGATTTTGCGCTCATGTACGTTCCGGCGGAAAATGTGTACTACGATATGATTGTGAAAGACGCGGAAGGAACCGGTATTTCGGATTATGCGCTGCAAAAAAAGGTGATACCGGTTTCGCCCAACAGCTTCTATATTTACCTGCAAGCAATCGTGCTGGGATTACGAGGCATGCGCATTGAGCAGAGCGCCAAGGACATACTGTTGTATCTCCAGCGGCTGCGCGGCGATTTTGGCAAATTCAGTGAAGACTACCGCGTTTTGGGAAAACACCTGGGGTATGCGAAGAACAGCTATGACGAATCGGAAAAGCGTTTGGAGAAAGTGAGTGATAAGCTGGAATCCATTGGCGAAGGGAGAAGCGAAAAGCTCATAACAAAAAACTCCTAACCTACAGCACTTGTATCATTCCCGCAAAGGCGGGAATCCATGTTTCTTACATAACTTATTTTCTATTCTATACGAGAAGGACAACGCGCGCCAAAAGAAGTATTGCAGGATTAAGAGATTACTCCAAGAACTTCTGAACAAAAAAAGCTGACGATATTGCGGATACTGTCCAGAACAAAAAAGATGTTCATGAAAATCGTTTGAACGTGGAAGCAATGCAAGCGGAAAAAAAGCGCGAGGAAGCATTTGCACAATGGGAAAAAGACCAAGGTATTCAGGACGGATTGGTGCCACTGCAAGACGAAGAGGAAAAGGAACATACTGAATAATTTTCTTGCGCATAAAAACTCCTCTGGGCGTACAACGCGGGAGGGGTTTGCTATTTTTTATTTTCGGCGGTAAGGTGTGGGGATATGTTCGTATCGGTCAATCAAAAAAATACCAACAACCTTGCCGACTTGCCGCAAAAGCCGGGGGTTTATGTATTGAGAGGCGCGCGCAAGACTATACTCTACGTCGGGAAAGCAAGCAGGTTGCGCAACCGCGTGCGGTCGTATTTTCAGAAAACATCTACCTATGTATCGCCTGTCAAATTCAATTTGGTTCCGGAAATCCGCTCCGTGGAAATTCGGGAGACTGGATCGGAAATAGAGGCGCTATTGCTTGAGGCGAATCTCATTAAAAAATACCAGCCGCCCTACAACGTGCTGCTGCGGGACGATAAGTCGTACATCTACATAAAAATCGCAACCGAAGAACTGTTTCCTCGCATTTTTACGACACGTACGCTGGAAAAAGCGGGAACCTACTATGGCCCGTTTACGAGTGCGGATGCGGTCAAAGAAGTATTAAAGCTCGTGCGGAAGTTTTTCCCCTATCGTGATAGTTCCTGCAAACCCGATCAAGGATTTCCCTGTTTTTCCTATCGGCTGGGGAGGTGTCCCGGACCTTGCGTGGGAGCAATAACGCAACTTGAGTATCGCAAGATCATCAGAAAGATCAAGCTTTTTTTTGAAGGGAAGCATAGTGAACTTGCGCGAGAGGTGAAAAGAGAATTGCGCGAGGAGCGGAAGCGTTTGCAGAGCGAAACTGACGAGGGAAAGCGGGGTGCGTTGGAGCTTGCGATCGCTCGTAAAGAAGTACAGGCGGAAAACTTGCGCGAGGTGATTGTGCATACCAAACTTGTAACCAGCCAGGAGAAATTTGCGTATGACGTGCGGGAGTTGGCGCGAGCCCTGCACTTACCCGCCATGCCCCACCGTATTGAAGGGTATGACATTGCGCACACGGGAGGCTTAAACGCCACCGGATCCCTGGTAGTTTTTGCGGAGGGAGAGCCGCTCAAATCCGCATACCGGAAATTTCGCATGAAAACGGTTGCGGAAAAACCCAATGACACGGCTATGCTCAAAGAAGTGCTTTCTCGCCGCCTGACAAAACTGGATACGACGGAAGCCGCACGCTGGAAACTGCCGGATCTTATGGTAATTGACGGCGGCAAAGCACAGCTCAATGCCGCGCGTTCGGCGCTACGAAGTGGGGGGGTTAGTGTGCCGGTTGTGGCAATTGCCAAAGGAGGCATTCACGGAAGTCAATTACGGCAAAAAGACGAACTCTATTTTCCCGGAGAAAAAAAACCGCTTGTGCTTCCAAAGAATTCTCCCGCGTTGCATATCATCCAGCGTGTACGGGACGAAGCGCACCGTTTTGCGCTCTCATATCACCAGCATTTGCGATCCAAGAGAATGGTGCAAAGGTAATGCTTCACATCAATCCCGCATGGCATTGTAGATTGAGCGAATAATACCATGTTCTACGCGTAATATAAGCGTAACGGCGGCGCAACACCAAATTAACAAACAACGTAGTATGTTATGCACCGCGTTTTTGCGCAATATTTTTTATTAACCACGCAGAATGCTCCAGCCTTTTAAGGCTGGAGCAGCTCATTCTGGGCGGATGGCTACTTTGCCGAAAGTGTAGGGGTAAAGAATGAAAGTACGATCAGACAATACATCAACGACCAATCATGGCCATAGGAGTAAATTCTCCGCCCTTTAGGGCGGGGATTACGTTAATTATAACAAACTTATGCAACACAATAGAGATATACACATAACCATACCCGATGACGCTATGTCCGGGTGAATACAGTCCTTACGCGAAGGAGGGTTTACCGAGTAAGAGATGGATCTCTTACTCGGCCATCTCAACGAAACTTACGCAAACCAAAAAGGCATTATAGATACCGAGCGGGAATTGAAGAGCATTGAGCAATATATTTTTGAAAAGGAATATCGGCTATTGAACGATGAGCAGCGCGAGTACTTGCGCAAATGGATTGAAATGTGGAAGAAAAAATAAAAGTACTACACCTCCACGAGCGGCTTGATTTCCAAAGACTTTTTAATCGTGCGCGGCGTCAAGCCGTGTTTTTTGTTATACGCTTGCTGGATTGCGCGGCGGCGTTCGGTTTCGGCGATGGCGCGGCGCATGGAGTCGGTAGTTTTGTCGGCGTACATAATCACCCGCCCGTCTTTATGACGCGCTGCTCTGCCCATCGTCTGAACGAGTGAAGACTCGTGACGTAAAAATCCTTCTTTGTCCGCGTCTAAAATGATAACGAGTGACACTTCCGGCAAATCAAGCCCTTCCCGCAAAAGGTTAATGCCCACTACCACGTCGTAATAGCCCTCGCGAAGCTTTTGTAAAATATCGCTTCGTTCCAGCGTCTGGATATCGGAATGCAAATAGGTAGCCTTAATATGCTTGTCTAAAAGAAAGTCCGTCAGCTCTTCCGCCATGCGCTTTGTGAGCGTCGTAATGAGCACGCGCTGCTTTTTTGTGACACATTTTTCAATTTCTTTCATGATATCGTTGATCTGTCCATCGGTTGCGCGCACATCCACCTTGGGATCCAAAAGTCCGGTCGGGCGCAGCAACTGTTGTGCGACTCGGTGGGTTGGGCCGTAGTGTTTGGTAAACGCATCCGTGATTGTTTTGGTATCCGACGAATGTGAAAGTTCATACTCACCCGGAGTGGCAGAAGTATAAATAACTTGCGGCATTTTCTTTGTGAACTCGGCAAAGGTGAGCGGGCGGTTGTCAAACGCGCACTTCAAGCGAAAACCGTAGCTAACCAGCTGCTCCTTGCGCGCGCGATCACCCGCGTACATGCCGCGCACCTGCGGAATCGCAATATGCGATTCGTCAATGAACAGGAGCATGTCTTTTGGAAAGTAATCCAGGAGCGTGTAGGGTGGCTCGCCCACCTCGCGAAAATCAAAATGGCGCGAGTAGTTTTCGATGCCATTGCAATACCCAACGCGCTCAATCATTTCCAAGTCGTACGTCGTGCGGCGTTTCAGCCGATCGTATTCCACAATCTTTTTTTGCGCTTGCAATTCCGCCAACCGTTCTTGGAGTTCCAAGCGAATATTTTTTATTGCGACCTTAATTTTATCTTCCGGGGTTACAAAGTGCTTTGCGGGAAAGAGTAATACTGCGTCCACTTCCGCGAGCGCTTTTTTGAGTGACGCGGCATAGGCGACGCGCAGGTGTTTGGGATTTCCCTGAAAGATGAGTAGGCGCTCAATGGCATCGCCGAAGAGTTCCAGGCGCACTACCTGATCACCGGTAGCAGGATGTATTTCCACCGTATCGCCGCGTACGCGAAAACTTCCCCGCCCAAATTCCTCATCATTGCGTTTGTATTGAATATCCACGAGTGCGCGTAACAGCTCTTGCCGTTTGATGTGCTGCCCCTTGGCAAAGCTTACGCTCATAGCGCGGTAGTCCTCTGGCGAGCCAATGCCGTAGATGCACGAAACGGATGCAACAACCAGCGTATCGCGGCGCGTCAACAGCGACTGGGTCGCGGCGTGGCGCAGGCGGTCAATCTCTTCATTGATGGTCGCTTCTTTTTCAATATAGGTATCAGTGTGCGGCAAATACGCTTCCGGCTGGTAGTAGTCGTAATAACTCACGAAGTAGTGGACGGCGTTACGCGGGAAGAGGTCGCGCAGTTCCGTGTAAAGCTGCGCGGCAAGTGTTTTGTTGGGCGACAAAATGAGTGTTGGCTTTTGTGTACGCTCAACAATATGCGCCATGGTGAAGGTTTTGCCTGATCCGGTAACACCCAACAGCGTCTGGTGACCGTAGTTTTTTGCCACACCGTCCGCAAGCTGCGCGATGGCAGTCGGCTGATCGCCTTTTGGCGTGAGTGTTGTCTCAAGTTCAAACTGCATATTGGAACCAGCGTACCATAGGATATGAGCGTAAGCAATAAAAAGAAAAAGGGGTCGGGCACCTTTTTCTTTTTATACGCGTTTTTATCTACTTGGAAAAAATCGCTAAGTTTGCTAAGCTATGTGTACATACCTAAATTATTCTATGTTTCTTACTACAAAAAAATTAGCCGTCAAGTTTGCATCCGCGGTGCAGTATCGTTCCTACTATAAGATGCTCTTGGTATGCGAAGTTTTCGCCGCGCTGACGGTCAAATGTATCTATGGATTTTTTGCGCGTCTCAAGGTACGTAACGGCGAGTACCTTCATTTGATTGATCCCCCCTACCTCATTGTTGCCAACCACGCGAATTACAACGATCCGTTTATCATTGGCGCAGCCTCATTTTTTAAACAAAAAAAATTACTTCCCTACTGCTTCATGACGCTTCCAAAGTTTCTGGAATGGCCTATAAGGGGAAAGCTCATACGACTGGTAGGATCGTTTCCGGTTTTTCCAAAAGCGGGAAGTTTGGATGAGTCGTTGGAGGTAGCCATACGCATACTTAAAGAACGAAGGGGCAGTATTATCATGTTTCCGGAGGGAAAAAGAAATGCACAGCACCATCACCAAAACGCGCGACCGGGTATTGCGCATTTAATGAAAAAATTCCCCGACATTCCGGTGGTGCCTATGTTTATTTCCGGCAATCAACCCATACCACCACTTTCATTTTTTTTGGGGCGTATGAAACTTATGGTAACTATTGGCAAACCGTTTACCTGTCGCGATATTGAGGGAGAGAAAAAAGACAACATTGTTCTCGCGCGGGAAGTGATGCAGCGTATCATGGAACTTGAAAAAAATGGT
>PEYJ01000036.1 GCA_002774425.1 Parcubacteria group bacterium CG08_land_8_20_14_0_20_48_21
GTACGTTGCCTCATTCCGGGTCGCATGCATCTCCAGCCTTAAAAGGCTGGAGTATTCTGCGTGGTTAATAAAACTCGTATTTCATGCTCTACTGTTGTACTTTACTCTGTTAGAGAATTCCCTGTGTGGGTTGTCTAATGAGGATTGTAAATTGTTGGACTTCGCAAGTCCAACAATTACCGATTTTTTCGCTCGGTGGGTTGACAATTATGCTATTTCTGGTATAATAGCACATATTTTTTGCTCTTTCACTTTTTTAAGGAGATGACCGTGGATACGAGAGCTTTTGAGTATTTTTTGATCAGCGCGCTTATAGTTTCGCTGGTGCCGCGAAACTATATTTTGCCACACGCGGGAGGATTTTTTTATGTCTCGGCAGGCATTTGCATTTCCGGGATATTTCACACCCTCGGTGGGGTGCTCCTCGGCCTATCAAAGCCGGAGTGGTGGCCAATATACCCATTGGCTTTGGGCGTGTTGGTCACCACCTGCGCGCGTATGTATGCCAACACCCCGCCACAAGGAGGTATGCGGCGTCGCTGATGGTCGTTTTCATCGTTTCGTCATCTGTATATCATAAGGATCTCTCCGAAGATCCTTTTTTCTTTGCAAGTTTCTCTTATCTTCTCTATTTTTCTTCCTCTTTTCTCTTCAAATAAAAATTTAAGAACGTGGTAGGACGGTCGTCATCACTATCAAGCGTGTCATCATCTGTATATAGCGCTTCTTGACGCGCATCTTCCGCATTCCGCTCATAGAGCGATGTATCCAGCTCACGCAAAAAGAGTGATGCCTCTGCAGCGGATTCCCCTCCCCCATAACCCCGATGCAGCATCGGGTACAACAAATACAATTTTTTACGTGCGCGGGTTGCGGCAACATAAAAGAGTCGCCGTTCTTCTTCCAAGCTCGCCCTATCCTGAAATGATTTTTGATGCGGAAACCAGGACTCACGCAAGCCAATAATAAATACGACATCCCATTCCAAACCCTTTGCCTGATGAATGGTAGAAAGCACCAGTTGATGGTTTGGTTTCTCTCCATCCTCCTGAAACTGTTCGCTCAAACTGACATCGGAGAGAAATTCGGCAAGATTCGTGTAGCCGCTCGCAACAGATGCGAGATACGCAATGTCTTCCAAACGATCCCGGTAGTTTTCAAACGCCGTTTTTGCGTATTCGTTATAGTAGGAGTCGCTGACACACTGAATTGCTTCTCCGATACGAGGCTGTTGCGCGTCTCCCGATCCTATGTATTCGGACAAACGCGCAAGATGATTGAAAAAAGCCGTTAACGAGGATCGTGTTGCGGGAGGCATGCTTACCAGCAGTTCATCAACAGGTATGCTTGCATACCGCTCAAATGCTTGGACGCGTGTCCAGAGCTTTTGAGCGGCGGCAGGTCCGATGCCGGTGTAGAGTAGCAGAACACGCTTCCATGATACTTCATCAGATGTGTGGTGCAGGGCACGCAGATACGCCAAAATATCTTTTATGTGCGCCTGCTCAAAATACCGCACACCACCCCGCACAATATGGGGCACGTCGCGCTTGGTAAGTTCCATCTGCAGATCGGCCGAGTGATAGGTTGACCTGAACAACACCGCAATGTGATCCGCTGTGATGCCTTGGGATTTGAGCTTCTCCAATTCATCGGCGATCATTGCAGCCTGTTCCCGCGCATCGCGCACATGCACCACAACTGGCTTTTGTGTGCCGTGCGGCTTATCCGCTATCAATTTTTTTTCAAATTGCGCACGGTTATGATTGATGCTCTCTTGAGCTAATTGCAGTATTTCCGGAGTAGAACGGTAGTTGGTTTCTATGCGGAATGTGCGTGTATGGGCATACTGTTTTGGAAAGTCTAATATGTTTTGGATATCCGCGCCACGAAATGAATAAATACTCTGGGCATCATCCCCGACCGCAAGCACATTATTTTTTCCACCGCTCAATTCATACACCAGCGACGCTTGCAGGGCATTGGTATCTTGGTACTCGTCAATCAGTATGTAGTTAAATTGCCGGCGCAGTTGCGTTGCCGTTTGTTCGTGCTCTTTGAGTAGTTTCAGCCAGTTCGCAAGAAGATCATCAAAATCCATGAGACCCCCGGCACGCTTTTTATCACCATATTTTTCCGCAAGCGCCATAACATGCGGCAAGGCCTCCTCATTGAGATATGCATAGCGATCTGTAAACAAGTTCTCCAGCCGTATGCCCGTATTTCTGCTATAACTCATCATATCCTGCAGAACGGGTAATTTTGGCAAGATGGCTTTATGCTGATCCAAATGCAACTCCTTATACGCTTCTTTTAAGAGTGACTGGGCATCGCTCGCATCCATAATCACAAATGATGCTGGGTACCCCAAGAGATGCGCATGGGTGCGCAAAATTCTATGTCCAATGCTATGAAACGTCCCTGACCACAGTCCTTCCGCGCCTGCGCCTAACAAAGCCCGAATACGCCCAACCATTTCCCGAGCCGCTTTATTGGTGAACGTCATGAGCAGAATATGTTCCGGCAAAATCCCCTGTTCCAATAAATACGCAATGCGATACACAAGTGTGCGTGTTTTTCCGGATCCCGCTCCCGCCAAGACCAAGCACGACCCCTCGGCCTCTCGGACGACCGCTAATTGCTCGGGATTGAGTTCGTTATTGTAGTCAATGCTATCAACTTTCATAAAACACGCGTGATCCGAAACGCAAGTCAATATTGATAAGCGTACTTCGCCTTCTGCCTATTTCGCGATCCAAAAGAACCTTGAGCCGTTCAGTTTGATCGCTTGGGGTATCCGTAAAAGAAACCTGTATCGTCCAGTTTTCGCTCGTTGTTACCCTGTAAGAATCAAAAATGGGAAGGTCAATGGTATATACAGCCGCGCGCACATCCGATGTCCGCAGCAGCGCATCAAAAAGAATAATATGCGCGACTACATTTTTTGCTATAACTTGCGCGTCTCTTGTGGTGTTATCGGGAAGTTGCGGATTGGGAAATGGGAATGGTGTGTCAGGTGTTTTTGTTGCGGATGTTGTCGGCGTGCCGGTTGCGGTTGGCAGGGACACTTCCGTAATCGCGGCGATAATCGCATCAGTTGTCGTAGAATGCAGCTGCAACACAATATGCGGAATGGATTCGTCAAGGGAAGGATAGGGTCTCGTGGGGACAAAAAATACCACTCCTTCCGCCGTTACATACGAACTGCGGTCCGCAACTTGCACGAGAGCCGCGGGAGCGGTTTCTGTAATGGCAACACGGAGGCTGTGGGGCAATTCTTTGTGAACCGTAATCTTATCTATGGGAAATAACTGCTTGAGATGCTGTTCCAGATCTCTTTCCCGCAAGATGAATAATGCGTCACGGGGTATGTACCCATGCGCATTCCCTACATACAATGCGATTGCCTCTGTAATTTCTTCCGCAGTGGACAGCGTTACGCGCGAAACCTCAATGGTTTGCACGCGAAAAAAAGGCGACCACAGCAGTACCCACAACAGAACGGCAAATACGACTATGAGTGAAAAAATATCCGCGAACAAGCGGATCGGCAGACGTTCCTTCGATCGAAAAAAAGGGTTGGTATACGAGCGTTTGACCGGCGTGCGTTCACGATAGCTATGTTTTTTTCCAGTGCGTAGTGGCATGGGTAGCAACAGCTTCAGCGGCAAGGTATGCGTAAATTGCCGACTTGCCAAATGAAATGATATGCGCATGTTGTACAGGTAACCCGGGCGCATGTACATAAAATGAAGTTCCGTGTTCATTTGAGGTGATATGATTGGCACGATAGAGAGCGTCCCCTGCAAGTCCGTACGTTGTTTTTACTACTGAAACACCCGCATGCAGCGCGCAAATGCGCGCATCGTCCTGATTTAGTACGGCAAGACCGTTTGCCTTGATGCGCATAAGCAAATCTTCGTATTCTTTGGCCTTTGTTTCCAGCGTACCAAATGCGGATAAATATTCGCTGGTAAGGTCGGTAAGTACGACGCAATCCGGACGTAAAAGACGCAACAAATACCGCATGTCTCTCGGTCGAGAAACTGCAAATTCAGCAATGCATACATCCTCTCTTTTCCCGCCAATCGCATAACGCAAGGCGCGGATCAAAACCGAAAACCATCCTAAAAATGATCCGCCTCCCGAAGGTATATCTACGATGCTCATCGGCACACCAAGTTCCGCGTTAAAGTTTTTCGGGCTTACCCGAACCGTAAACGCCTCGCCAAGCTTTTTGCCAATAGCTTCTTTGACCGTTTGTCGGTTGGTAGATCCCGACACCACCACCACATACGGTTCGTGATGCGCAAGAGAGAGTTTTGCGATTGCAAATAAACAATATTGTACGCTACGTTTCAAGAAGCTCATAGGGTTTGCATATATTTTTCTAACCGATCGCACGCTTCGTTGATATCCGCCTCATCACGCCCAAAAGACATACGAACATGTCCTTCCCCCTCCGGTCCGAACGCGCTCCCCGGCACCAGCGCCACACCTATTTTTTCCAGCAGAGTGAATGCAAAATTCCATGAGGTATCGTGAGCAACGTTGATTTTCGGAAAGACGAAATACGAGCTGTCAGGAACCTGATAGGAAAAGAGCGTGTCCATTCCATCAAGACGTTCACAGAGAATTTTGCGCCGATGCTGATAAGTTTTTTTAAACCGCGCAACATCTTCCTGTGCATTTTCCAATGCGCCCAACGCCGCATATTGGGAAACAACGGGTGCGCAAGTAATGAGCGTATCATGAACTTTTAAAATTTCGGCGATCACGGACGCATCGGAATGGATATACCCCACACGCCATCCGGTCATCGCATAGGCTTTTGAAAAACTGAAAATGCGTATCACCCGCTTACGATACCGGGGTTTTTGCGCAAGCGTCAGGTACGGCGTGTCCGTATAAATAAAGTCTTTATATACTTCGTCCGAGAGCACGTACAAATTATACTTTTCCGCAAGTTCCGCAAGTTGCTGTAATTGCTCCGCCGTATAAATGGTTCCTGTTGGATTATTGGGGTTGCAAAATAAAATAGCGCGCGTTTTTTGAGTTATGGCTTTTTCAAAGGCTTCAAAATTAAACCCCCAGCGATGATCTTCCACAAGCGGCACAAATACCGGTACGCCTCCGGATATTTTGATAGCTTCCTGATATGAGGTATAGGTTGGCGACGGCAGGAGTACCTCATCGCCTTCGTTCAAAAGGGACGCAAGCGTTGCGGTAATGCCTTCAATTGCGCCGGCAGTCACGATGATTTCCGTTTCCCAATCATAGTGCATCCCATTTCGCGCAAGATCGTGCGCAATCGCTTCCCGCAACTCTATCGTACCCGGAGCGAGCGAATACTTACTGACTCGTCCGGCACGTATTTCTCCCATGACCCGCTCCTTGATACTTTCCGGCGTATCAAACGAGGGGATGCCTTGGGCAAGCGATACCGAGTTTGGTATTTTTGATGCGGCAAGTTCTATCTGCTTGATGGGAGATACGCGAATGTTTTGTATGCGTTGTGCAAACATACATATACCTTATTTCTTTTCTATCTTTTGCATACCCATATACGGATGCAACGGTTTGGGAATGGCAATAGATCCGTCTTCCTGCTGGTAATTTTCCACCAACGCGATAATGATGCGGCTATTGGTCATCGCCGTGCCGTTCAGCATGTGTGCGTATTCTTTTTTTCCGTCCGCACGTTCTACCTTAATACCCAGGCGGGAAGCCTGAAATGTCGTGGTATTGGAGGTGCTGGAAATTTCCCCCCAAATACCGCGTCCGGGCATCCACGCTTCCACATCAAAGGTGCGGTACGCGACCGTACTCAAATCCGCCGTACAGAGGTCAACCACGCGATAGGGTAAGCCGAGTGCGGAAAAAATCTTCTCTTCCATGCCGATAAGTTCCTGGTGCATGGCTTCGGATGTTTCCGGCGTCGTATAGGCGAACATTTCCACCTTGCTGAACTGATGGACGCGGTAGAGCCCCTTGCTTTCCCGTCCGTATGCGCCCGCTTCCGTTCGAAAACAATGGGAGAATGCCGCATATTTTCTTGGCAACTCATGCTCGGCAAATATCTCGTTTTGATGATATCCGCACATGGCAATTTCCGCTGTACCGATCAAGCTCTTGGCATCTCCCTCCAAGCTGTATACTTGCGTTTCCGGTCCTCGAGGACTGAATCCCGCTCCCGCCACAATTTCATCTTTCGCAAAATCGGGTGTGGTAAGCAACGTAAATCCCGCTTCACGCAGCATATCAAGCGCAAAACGTTCCAGCGCAAATTCTAAAAGCACTGCTTCATTTTTGAGAAAATACGCTTTAGCTCCCGCCACTTTCGTTCCCCGCTCAAAGTCAATGAGATCCAACGCCTCCATGAGTTCCACATGATCTTTTGGAACAAAGGAAAACTCCGGCACATCGCCATGCGCGCGCAGTACGCGATTATCTTGTTCCGACTCCCCTATCGGTGCGTCGGGGTGGGTAAGATTGGGAATAACGGCGCGCAGCGGATCAATTTTTTCGTTCTTTATGCGCGTGAGCTCCTCTTCTCTTGCATCGATTTCCCCGCGCAGTTTTTTTCCTTGTTGCAGCAACACATCGCGTCCTCGCGCGTCCTTTTCTCTGCCAATGGTTTGCGCCAACGTATTACGCTCCGCCTGCAATGCTTCTTTCTCCCGCAGCAGCGCGAGATACACGTCGTACGTTTGCAGCAATTTTGGTATAGCAACGTTCTTTCTCCTGTTCTTGGCGTTTTCCGCAATTAAATCCGCATGTTCTTTGATATAGGCAAGGTCAAACATAGGGTAAAGGGTAACAAGGTAATATACTATGAACTCTATTTATTCCTGTTGCTCTTTTTTTGTGAGCAGTGATGATTTATAGATGTCCGGTTTATAGGGTTGCAGACGTATAATCGGTATGGGGCGATACTGCGCGGAGAGCCAATTGGCCAGCGAATCGGTAAAAGTTTTTTGATCGTATCCCAGACAAATGACCTCGGGCGCATGGACAATGATTACGCGATATACATCATCGGTATTCCCTAAATATGCCCCATCAACCCCCTGTTGATGCTTCACTGCGGCAAGGCGATTGTTTTCATTGAAAATAGGTTTTTTTCCTTTGACTTTTTGAACGGTCGTATCTCTCGCAACAATGACAATCAGTGTATCCCCGTGCGTTTTTGCCTGCGCAAACAGGTTGCGATGCCCTTCATGTAAACCGTCAAAGGTGCCGAAGACCATGACCCGCGTCTTGTCCGGCATACTATTTTTGCTTCAGCAGAGGAAAGATTTGCGCTTCACGCACGCTCTTATCAACCAGGTAGCTGAAGAAACGTTCCGATAGCCCGAAACCGAAAGTGGGTGGCATGCCATACTCCAATGCCTCTACATACTCCATGTCGGCCATCTGCGATTCCACATCTCCCTTGTCGCGCATGCTTTGCTGTTCCACAAAACGCTCCCGCTGATCAATCGGATCATTCAACTCGCTAAACCCCTTTCCCAATTCGCTGCCCGCAATAATAACTTGAAAGCGCTCCACGATGCGTTGATCGGCAGCCGATCGTTTTGCGAGCGGCTCAAGATACACTGGTACGCCAATTAAGAATCCTGGCCCGTCCAATGTCTTGCGAATGTTCTTCCACAGCGCATCAATCCCGCGCGCTTTCGTAAAGATCGGCATATCATACGTTACATTGTGTTTGGCAAGCGCCCCTTGTATTTCTTTTTCATTCGCAGCCAACGGATCAAGGTCGTAGTGTTTTTGCATGAGTTGCGTAAAATTATACGTCTTCCATTTTTTTCCTACATCAACGCTAAAACCACGCGTGGTGAATGTTGTCGTTCCCAAAACATTTTTTGCGATGGTGCGATACAATTCACATACCATATCCATACCGACTGTATAATCGCTATACGCCATGTAAAATTCCAACTGGGTGTAGTCCTGCAAATGCTCGTGCGAGATGCCTTCGTTACGAAATATTCTGCCAATTTCAAACGTACGGGGCAACCCTGCCACCATGAGACGTTTTTGCCATAATTCACCTGCGGAGATGCGTAAAAACACATCAATATCCAACGCATGATGATGAGTCGCAAATGGGCGTGCTTCAGCCCCTCCGGTTGTCGTTTCCAACACGGGTGTTTCAACTTCAGTAAAATCTCTTCCCAAGAGAAAGGTACGGATGGTATTCCAAAATACCGACTTCTTTCTAATAAGCTCGGCTGTTTCATGGTGGAGCAATATATCAAGATACCGCTTGCGCAACCGGCTTTCCTCATCTTTGATACTGTACCACTCGGTTGGTATGGGTCTCAAACTTTTTGCCAGCATACGCCATGACTCCGCAAGCAAGCTTTTTTCTCCCACTTTCGTTACCATAGCCTTGCCCGCAACGTCCAAAAAATCCCCCAGGTCCACCGTGTCCAAAAATAGCTGATACGCATCCCCTCCCACCTGCGCTTTACGTATGAAAACTTGCAAGCGTCCCGTCCCGTCAAAAATATCAAAAAAAGCCGATCCGCCATGATTGCGCATAGACATCACGCGTCCTGCAATGGTTTTTTGCTCACCGGATTTCTCTAATTTGGCAAAATTGCGCAAGAGTTCGCCAAGAGAGTCTGTGCGGTTAGAAACGCTTGGGTACGGTGGCATGCCATGCTGCACGAGCGTCTCTATTTTTTTCATGCGTTCTTTGCGAATTTCAAGTAATGATGCCATACCACGAACGTCATCAATGTATAAACGTACGAATGAAAGTATACGGTTTTTTCAACCAAAAGTAAATCCCCTCACGTTAACCGTGAGGGGATGGTAAGCGTATGCTCAATTTTATATCATGCTATGTCCTTAACCGTATAGGTCATCTCACCGCTAGGAACATTCACTAGTATCTTATCACCCTTTTTCTTTCCTAAGAATGCTTTCCCGAGCGGAGATTCATGAGAAATTTTTCCGTTTATCGGATCCGCTTCATTAGCTCCCACAATATGAAACTCCTGATGTCCTCCATTGATGTGCACTTTGACGCGTGATCCAATCCCCACCATATCATTGGACTGCTGCTTTTGCACTACGGTCGCGTGATGCACCATGTGCTCCAACTCCAATATGCGCCCCTCAATAAAAGCCTGCTCTTCTTTCGCGTCCGTATATTCCGCGTTCTCCGAGAGATCACCCAACTCTTTCGCGCGCGCAATGCGCTGCGCTATGTCCTTCCGCCGTACCGTTGTAAGTACTTTGAGTTCTTCTTGCGCCTTAGCAAGACCTTCTTGCGTGAGATAGGATGGCATATAATAAATTTTTTGACTAGTAACTTGCACACTGTAGCGGTAATTTGAAACGCTGTCAAGACTTGCGAGTTCCGCCAGTATGAAGTTAGGGCGATGTTTGCATACGATGTTCGGCATACCATGCGAACACCTCTCTCGCGACCGGAACGGCAACACTACTCCCCTCCCCGCCTTCTTCAATGAGTACCGTTACGACCAGTTCTGCGTCGGTATACGGCGCGAATCCGGTAAACCAGGCATGGTTATCTTTGGTGGTATGCCATTGGGCAGTACCGGTCTTTCCCGCGGACTCTAGGGGAAGGAATGACAACCCGCGCGCGCTGCCTTCCGTTACCGCAGCTCGCATTCCCTTGCGAATTTCCGTAATCAAATCTGCATCTTGAGAAAAATCATGGAGTACTTTTAGCTCCCTGTGCTGTAAGATTTCTTGTGTTTCCGGATCACGCACCTCCGTTACAAGGTGCGGCTGATAGAGTTGTGATCCGTTGGCAAAGACGCTCGTATAGGCGGCGACCTGGAGCGGGGTCACGAGAATATCTCCCTGCCCGATGGCAAAATGATATGTATCGCCGATATACCACGGCTCCTGTTTGGCAGTTTCTTTCCATGCGGGCGTAGGAACAAATCCAGCGGCTTCCCCGGGCACGTCAAGAGCGAGTGGTACCCCCAAACCGAATAACCGCGCGTATCCTGCAAGAGCGTCAGGTCCTACCCCTTTGACAGTTTCGTAGCCGCCGCCGACCATATAGAAATACGTATTCACCGATTCCGCAAGTGCTTTCCGTAAATTTGTAACTCCATGTCCGCCCGCTTTCCAGTCTGGAAAAAACCACTGATTGATCGCAATGCCTCCCCGACTTAATACGGTAGTCTGCGGGGTAATAACGCCCTCCGCGAGACCCGCAAATCCGGTAATCAGCTTAAACGTAGATCCTGACGGATAGGTACCCGCAATAGCTCTCGGGAAAAGGGGTTGATCGGGATCTTGCACCAGCGCGCCGTAGGATTCCGCATCAAGCCCCGAAACAAAGACATTAGGATTGTACGCAGGAAGACTCACGAGTGCCCGCACAGCACCATTTCTCGGGTCAAGCGCAATGAGTACCGCGCGGCGTTTCCCGATTTTTTCCAGTTCACGAACCAGAGCCTCTTCAGCAAACCGCTGCAACAGCACATCAATTGTCAGGGTGAGTGTAGCTCCGGGTTTCGTCGCCTTTTCCGAAATTAACCGGTTCATGTTCCCAAATGCATCCACCTCATACGTGAGCGATCCGGGAGTTCCCCGCAGTTGCGCATCGTACGATTTTTCAAGTCCCGTCTTGCCAATTGGCGTACGCTGTGCAGATGCAGAAAGCTGATACTGCTCAATTTCCTTTGGAGATGGCAGGCCGAGATACCCGAGTACATGCGCGAGGGACGATGCTTGCGCGACTCCTGTATAGTCGCGCTGTTCTGAAACGTCCACGCGTATTTCAGGATGAAGGTAATAAGCTGATTGGGCGCGCAACATCGCATCGTAGGTGAGGTCGTCCGTAAAAGTAAACGCAGCATGTCCATCAGGAACATCCGTTTGGAGAAAAGCTTCTTTCACGTCTGCAGAGATGGGTGTAAGGCCTTCAACGAAGGTCAGCAGACCTTGCCGTTCGTTGTGTGTGGCGGGTATGCGTTGCGCATCTATCCGCAGTGCAAAATGCGCCCTATTTTGCACGAGTAGAACACCTTGCATATCATATACAAATCCGCGCGCCGCCGAAGTTGCGACACTGACCAACCGATTACGTTCGGCACGGGCAAGTAATGCGGATCCTTGAAACAGTTGCAGATATGCAAGACGCGCGAGCAGCACGCCGCATATAACCAAAATACCGCACCACACCAGCAATAACCGTTTATCGGAAAGAAAAATACCGATAAACTCCTGACCTTGTTTGTTTTCTGTTGCTTGCCTCTCGGCACCGGGTGCGGCAAACAAGTCATCCGCTTCGTACTGCGCATACGCGCGATAGATACGCATGGTTTTATGCAACCTCGTCGGTATGCGAAAAACATCACGAGATGCCATAGTGCAACTGATTACGATTATGCGTTGCGTTTTCCGTATCGGTAAACAGGAAAGCACAGCCGATACTGAAGAATAGGATCGTACTTATTTCTCCCCATGATCGGGCGCCGCCGACTACCCATGAACCGGTGATCCACATTCCGCATCCAAAAGAAAAAAGCAGTATGCGGCTCCACCAGTGTTCGCGAGATATCACCAGTATATTAAGTGCGTAAACCATACCCACAGCGCCAAAAAGCATACTGATAACCAATCCCGCGCGAGCGAGCGATAAAATCTCCAACGCCACGCATCCCCCAACCAAAACGGCTAACGCCGCATCAAGCCGGTTCCGTATCAGCAAAACCAAGCCGGGAACAAGTACCATGATGCCGCTATGCCAACCTAATCCTTCTGCAAACCCTATTGCTATGAAGAAAAAAAACACGCATGCCGCATACAGCATAAAACTTTTCAGTGTTGCTCCAGCCATAGAGATGCGGCTTAGGGAATATGTACAATAACGAGTTCGGAGAGCGAGGCAAATGATACATACGGCATCACCTTTGCTGTTTGAAACACTTCATTAGGTGGGTGGGTGATGTCTTCCAGACGGCCTATCGGCAAGCCGTAGGGTATGCGCTCATCAAGCCCTGCCGTAATAACCGCATCTCCCGCCGCGAGATTCAACGACATCGGAATGTAGTTCATTTCCAAACCCAGACCGGCAATACTTTCTATTAACCCGATCGCTTCTGTGGCAGTGGGATCGTCATGCGCAAGTGTTGCGGGTATGGCGCTCCGTTCTTCGGTTAAAAAAGCTACGGTAGCAAACATATCATGTACTTCTATCACTTTCCCCACCAAAAAAATACCTTCGCCGAGTGCAGGATCTCCTTGCGCCACACCAACGTTGCCGCCGACAGCAATCCGAACCAAAGAGGGATTTAAAAACGGCTCGCGTCCGATAATACGTGCCGGTATGAATTTCCAATCAGCCGATTCAGGAAGGATGCCCATAGCCGCGCGCAGGTCTTCGTTTTCGCGCACGAGTTGAGCATGCTTCGCCATTTCTTCACGCAACGCGCGCACCTCTCGGGAAAGCGTATCATTTTCCTCCCGAAGCTGCACAAGAGTATCATACTTCGTGAGAAAATCATGCGTACCAACACCTGTATAATAACCGATTTTAGAAAGTGGTATCGCCAGTGCATAGAGTTTTTGCTCACCTACGCTCAAGAAAGGCAGATAGAGCACGGCTAACGCCGCTAGGACAAAAAGAAGTGCGCCCAGCCAGCGATGGCGTGTTGAACGATGAAACGTAGGCATAAATAGGAATGCGCTAAAGCCATAGTCAGTAAGGCGCGAGAGGTTCGGCGAGGCGGTTACTGCGCCGAAGGAATGCTTATTTCCTTCAGCAACGCCAAATCCTGCAGGACAATTCCCGTGCCTCGGACCACAGCGGATAAAGGGTCGTCGGCCACATACACCGGCACTTTAACCTCCTGCGCAATAAGCTCATCCAAACCGCGAATCAACGCCCCTCCTCCGGTCAATACCATGCCCTTGCGATAAATATCTGCAACCAGATCCGGAGGTGTCATCTCCAAAACCTCTCTAATATATTCCACGATGCCGCGTACGGACCGCATCAACACGTCGCGAATTTCCACATCACCAACAATGATTTCTTTGGGAAGTCCCGTACTCAAATCTCTTCCCCGCATTGGCATGCTGATAGGTTCTTCAAGAGGAATAACCGATCCAATGCCTATTTTAATTTCTTCCGCCATGCGTTCGCCCAGTAAGAGATTGTATTTCTCCCTCGCATACGTTAGAATATCCCGATTAAACTCATCTCCCGCAATCCGCAGCGATTTTGAAGTTACCACTCCACCAAGGGACAAAACCGCAATATCCGTCGTGCCACCGCCGATATCAATAATCATGCTCGCCGTTGCCTCTTGAATGGGGAGTCCTGCTCCTATAGCCGCCGCCGTAACCTCTTCTATCAGAAATACCTCTTTGGCGCCTGCGGAAAAGACTGCATCTTCCACCGCTTTCTTTTCTACCTCGGTGATATCCAGCGGCACGCCGATGACCACATAGGGACGAGAAAAAAACGCCAGCCGTCCTTTGCGCACCTTGTCAAAAAAGTATTTAAGCATTTTTTCCGTAGCTTCAAAATCCGAAATAATACCGTCCACAAGCGGTCGTGTCGCCACAATATGCGCGGGAGTTTTACCCACCATTTTCTTTGCGTCTTCGCCAACCGCTAAAACTTCATTGGTTCTCGTATTAACCGCAAGCACGGAAGGTTCATTGACGATGATACCCCGTCCGTGCACATAAATGAGAACATTTGCCGTCCCTAAATCAACGCCGATTTTTTCCGCAAAAGTGTTAAATCGTGAAACCATAGTACAAAGTATCTTACAGGTCAAGAAACATTACACGAAGAGTATGCGCAGGATAGCAGAAATGATACGAGGAAAAGCATGCGGTGCAAGATTTTCCTGTACGCCCGATGTTGCACTTATGCGCAAACTGTCCACAAAATTTTGCGATCGTAATAAAATGAAGACAGTTTTGCGGAAAAGAGAGAGGGGAAAATGTGCAGGTAGATATTTTTTGTTGTGAGCACTCTTCATGCAGAGTGCAGACAATTTTATTTTCGTAACATCCCTACAACATCATCGAATGGCATGGGGGTTGTTTTTGCTTCCGCGAGCGATGTATATTCCACTTTGTTTTCATGCAGATGTTTTTCTCCGACAATAATACGATGCGGCAGTCCGATTAAATCCGCATCCGCCATATGCTCGCCATAGGAGAGTCCGGGGCGATCGTCCATAAGCACCGCAACCCCCGCTTGGGTAAGCAGTGCGTAGAGTTCCAGCATTTTCATTTCAATTTTTTTTGTATCTTTGCCTGCGCCAAGAATATGAACCGCAAAAGGCGCGAGTGTATCGGGCCAGCGCAACCCCTTTGCCGTATGTTGCACTTCCGCAACCGCCCCCAGAACACGCGACGGCCCTATGCCATAGCAACCCATGAGCACTGGCTGCGCCTCGCCTTGCTCATTGGTATACGTAAAATTTACCGCTTGGGTAAATCGGGTGCCCAATTTAAAGATATTACCGACCTCAATTCCCTTGAGTTCCTTGCGGGGTTTGCCGCACGAAGGACACGCAATATCTGCAACGACTTCTTTGTTTTGATGCATATCGCAAGAGGCGCAGCTGAAAATGATGTCTTCCCCGGAATCGGTTGGAACCTGAAACTCATGCGAGTATTTTGAAAACGCGCCGCCGCTCGCTTCCACCACAAGCGCGTCAAGCCCGCAACGATTAAAAATATTTTTATAGGCGGCAATCGCCCGCGCGTAGTACGCATCCAGATCTTCCATGTTCCGATGAAAGCTGTACAAGTCTTTCATGCTAAATTCACGACCGCGCAGCAATCCCGACTTCGCGCGCGACTCGTTGCGAAACTTATCCTGAATCTGAAACAACGCGACTGGCAGATCCCGATAGCTCCGCACGTATTTTTGCACCAGCGGCGTAATCAGCTCCTCGTGCGTCCATCCGAGACCGAACGGTCCGCCATGCCCGTCAAACTGGTACATGACTTTGGAACCGGGATCGCTCCATCGGCCGGTTGCTTCCCACGGCTCTTTCGGATGAAGTGCCGGTAAGAGCACCTCTTGCGCGCCAATCGCAATCATTTCTTCCCGTATGATCTGCTGGATATTGTTGAGCACGCGCAAGCCGAGTGGCAAGTAGCTATAAATACCCGCTGCCACTTTATCAATAAAACCGCCCCGAATAAGTAATTGGGCGTTTGTGGAAACTTCTCCGCGCGGTGCTTGTTTTTGAGTTTTACCAAAGAGAATGCTCTGTCGCATAGCACTCGGGAGTGTAGCATACGTACGGCTAGCTGACAACCTGCTACCCTAACCGCTGCCGGGTTGGCACACCGCCATGCACGCTAGGGCAAAAATAGGTCTTGGCGCTTCTACAACATCCTTTGTATCGTTTGGAGAATGGAGGAAAATCCGGGAATGAGTTTGACAACATCGCGAACTGTTATCACGAGTATGAGCGCAAGCAGCGCCAAAAAACCGGTATTATTGATAAGATTTTTTGTTTTGGCGGCAAAAGGTTTGCGCCGCATGCGTTCAGCAAGCAGCAGCACAACCTGACCGCCATCCAGTGCGGGAATGGGCAAATAGTTAATAATGGCGAGATTGAGCGAGAGAAATGCGGCAAACTGCAGCACGTAGATAAAGCCGAGATCAACCACCTGCCCCGTGATCGCGGCTATACCCACAGGTCCCGCCACATCCAGCGCAACGTGCCGTGCCGCAAAAAGATTCATGAGCAGATCTTTAAACGCCAGAATAATGTCCACAAAAAGCGTGCCGGTGAGACGTATGCCATGCCACACTGCGGAAAAAAATGGATACGCGACCAAGCCGACCTCGGCGGTCGCAACGCCAATGCCGCTTTTTCCACCCAATACATCCAGAGAACGCGCCTCTACCGGTATATCCAGTATTTTTCTTCCGCGTTGTACGCGAATTGTTGCCTCGCCCGAACCCGCCGCCATAAGCGCCGCCTGCAGTGTTTCCACGCTGGTCAAAGGAGTGTTGTTGACCGCAAGTAGCGTATCACCCAAACGCATACCGGCATCCTTGGCGGGACTTTCGGAAAGAAATTCGGTTACTTGCAGAGATTGTTCGCGCACACGCGCTCCTTCCGGCTCTCCGCCATCCAACACAGTCGGGATACCGAACATGAATCCGATACTTAACAGAACCGCGCAAAGGATTACGTTCATTGCTACACCCGCAGAAAGAATGATAGCGCGCCAGCCGGTTGATTTTGTCGCAAAACTGTCCGTATCTTCAGCAAACTCCCCTCCTTCGCCTTTAATTTTTACAAACCCGCCAACCGGTATCCAGTTGAGCGACCAGATGGTTGCGCCCATGTTGCGTATCTGCGTTTCATCATTTTTTGCATCAGGTAATAATTCGTACGGTGATTTTCCCCAAAAAAAGCGCATCTTTCCCGATTGCCGCTCGCGCTGCCAGCCACAAATGCGCGGAGGCAAGCCAAAACCGAATTCATCCACTTTGACCCCAGCCTTGCGCGCAGTCGTATAGTGTCCGAGTTCGTGGACAAACACCAAAAGGGTGAGAATGAGCATGAAAACAATGATGGTGAGCAGCATAGCTGGTAAAATGAAGGGATACAATCAAAATATCAAACGCAATTGGAAGGTAAATGTAGTACAGGGGACATGGTAACATGCCGTGATAAAAAAAGAAAGTCCGCACGGACAGGCGTTACAGGTTTTTGCGCGTCTTTGGTAATTTATTTCATTAAAACATCAAGCGAAATGTGGAAATGTGAGTTTGAAAAAGGGGTCAGGTACCTTTTTATATTTTACTCTCCAACAATTAAAAAGGTACCTGACCCCTTTTATTTTTATGGTTTTCAATACGAATTGCTTTTATCAAGTATCCGACGACGACAATCCACGCAACTCCAATAAAAATAAAGGATGTGGTTGAAAAAGTACCATCAATAATCCTATTAAAAGAAGACATCAATATATTGACAGTGAAATCAAGAGTAGAAGCAATCATTGCCCATCTGTGTCCGTTGTATACAAAATAAATAAGTATTGAGCCAATACCTACTCCAAATAAAATATCAATGGTTGGTAGACTTAAAAACATACTGACTGTAGTGCCAGCAAGGAGACCCAGTGACAGTATTATTGTTGAAATCCCCCTAAAAGATTGATGTATTTTAAGTTGAAAGTATTGGCTTACTTGCTTGTCTAATTCTTCCTTGTCTATTCTCCAACTTAGTAATGACTGCTTTTTGTTTTCCATAATATTTTTTATTTCCCCTCACTTATTGTTATGCAAAAGTGTGTTCGTTTCATTGAGATGATTATTGCAGTAAATTATCGGACAGAGTGTAGCTCATGCTTGTATACAAGTAAGTACTAAACAACCATAATTTCCTCTTCTTCCCGGTTTTGGAGATCGTTCACCTTACCCGTCCATTCGACCGTTTCTTCGTCCAGATGTTTTTGG
>PEYJ01000001.1 GCA_002774425.1 Parcubacteria group bacterium CG08_land_8_20_14_0_20_48_21
CAGACCGGTTGCAGTGATAATAAGATTTATTTTTCTTAGGATGATGTTCGGCCGTTATTGCCGCAGTCAGGAAAGTAAAAAATCATTGGTATTACGGCTGGGGTATGCGACTGTGGTTCTGGCCATATATGTGGATTTTTAATGTTTCCGGCTTTGACGCAATTGAACTCACCATGAAAAATGGAAGAATCTATTGCATCGGCACCGACGAGCCGGAAAAACTTGAGGCCGTGATCAAGCAAATTATACGTTCTTAATTTCAAAATAGCTCTGCCAAAAAATTCGCTATGGAAATCTTATATATTTCACTTCTAATCCTTATCGCCGCGACCCTAGACGGTATCTAAAAAACATCTCCCTGCCGGGAGATGTTTTTGATTTCTTGCTTGGTAAGTACCGTTTAGCGGCACCGTGTTACCTGCCATAAGATCGTTTGTGGGCGTACGGCTGCCGGCTGCTGCTGGAGGTTCGGGAATTTCGCGCGCCACCCTCGCGTATAGGACGGCGAGGGGCAAATGAACGTTCGTGTTCCGTTGCGCGTGGCATGGGAATATGTACAGTGAGTTCAGGGAGTGGCAGTATGGGAAGTCGCGTGCCGATGAGTTCCTCAATCATATATACATCGCGCTTTTGGTCGGGCGCGGCGAACGATATGGCTTTGCCGCCTTTGCCCGCGCGACCCGTGCGGCCGACACGGTGTACATAATCCTCGTGATTGTCCGGCAGGTCAAAGTTTATCACGAGCTCAATGTCTTGCACGTCAATGCCGCGCGAAGCGATGTCGGTTGCGACAAGTATGCGCGTTATGCCGGATTTAAAATCTGCCAACGCTTTGGTGCGCTGCGGGAGTGATTTGTTAGAGTGGATTTCCGCAGCTTTATGGCCCATGTCGCGCACCGCGGTTGCAATCTTTTTTGCGCCGTGCTTGGTGCGGCTGAAGATGAGTACGCGCCCGTCGTAGTCGGCAAGCACTTGATGCAGCAGCGAGAGTTTTTGGGGTTTTGGTACGATGAATACTTCCTGCTCAATATTTTTTGCCATAGTGCCTTGCGGCGCGACTTCTATGCGCAACGGCGAATGCATGTAGTTTCTGGCAAGTCGCGTGATTTTTTCCGGCATGGTGGCGGAGAACAACATGGTCTGTCGGCGATCCGTCGGAATACCAACCAGTATCCTTTTAATCTGCGGTTCAAATCCCATGTCCAGCATGCGGTCGGCTTCGTCCAATACCAAAATATTCACCGAAGCGAGTGAAACGGTTTTCTGTTGCAGGTGATCTATCAGGCGTCCCGGTGTTGCTATAATAACATGGGGCCGTTTTCGTAACGCGTTAATTTGCGGTCCTATGGCAGCTCCTCCAATAAGTATTGCGGTACGCAAGCCGAATGCACGGCCAATCAGCGCAAGCGATTGATCCACTTGAGCCGCAAGCTCGCGAGTCGGCAAGAGTACGAGACCCGTACCCTTGTGCCGCGAGAGACGCTGGATCATAGGAATGCCGAACGCAAGCGTCTTGCCGGTGCCGGTTTGGGCGATGCCCATGACGTCTTTGCCTTCCATGGCGATTGGTATCGCCTGGTGTTGGATTGGGGTTGGGGTTGTAAAACCCAGTTTGCGCAGGTGCGCGACGATGCTCGGTGCAATGCCTAATCCATCAAAGCCCGATCGTTCATGATTCTTGGTCATATATAAAATTACGACCCGATTTCCATCTGGTCGTATAGCATCTATATAACGCAAGAGGTTTCGAGTCCAATCCCTTAAATTGGGACATTACACGCATATTCTACACTATAAAAATAAAATTGTCAATATGTGGCAAGTTTTACATTGTAAAACTTGCTCCGGTGCATATATTTGAAATCTCTGCTATACTCGAAAGTATGGCAAAAGAGAGATTTACCAATCTTCCGGAAGAACATTCGGCTCATAGTAACCATGGGCTGCTTGCATTTCTGCGCTGGAGATTTGGATTTGTAGACGAGCCGTATGTTTTTTTTACCGCGCGTGATACGCACTTCAAGCCGCGCAAGGCTATCCCTGATCTTGAGCGCATACACCATCCCAATAAAAATAAGCTGCAGCTTACATGGATTGGACACGATACCTTTCTTTTGCAATATCAAGGGATCAATATTTTGACCGATCCCATCTTCAGCAAACGCGCATCGCCTTTTTTATGGATCGGGCCCAAGAGATTGGTGGATCCCGGTTTACATATTTCCGAATTACCGCGGATAGATTATGTGGTAGTGAGCCATGACCACTACGATCACTTGGATTATGCAACGGTCAAACATCTCGGAAATACGCCGAAATTTATTGTACCCTTAGGGCTTAAAGCATGGTTTGAAAAAAGAGGCATTACGAGGGTAGTAGAAAAAAACTGGTGGGAGAATGAACGATGTGAGGGAGTAATGTTTACCGCGGCGCCGGTAAAGCATTTTTCGGGAAGGGTACCATTTCGGTTTCGTACCACGCTTTGGACGGCGTGGGTGATTGAGATTGGCAGAAAAAAAATTTTCTTCTCGGGTGATACAGGATACAACGGCCATTTTAAAAAAGTGTATGATCGGTTTGGCGCAATGGATGTGGCACTCATCCCCATCGGCGCGTATCACCCCCGCTGGTTGATGCAGGACGTGCACATTGATCCGCGCGAGGCGGTGGCTATTCATGAAGATTTGCACGCGTGCCGATCAATCGCCATGCACTGGGGGACTTTTAAGCTGACCTCAGAACCCTTGGCGGATCCTCCGCTCTATTTACAATCCGTATTGAAAGAACGAAAAATCTCGCAGCAGGATTTTCAGGTACTGGACTTTGGAGAGATGGTTGTATTGTAAACAAAGTATTTGCAGCGTAATCTACACTCATGCCGCATTGGTGATTTGAGCGCATAGGTATTATGATAGTGCGGGTGTTATCTTTTTGACTCGGAGATACATATAGTAATCACTAATCATAATCCCCAACACGTATGCGCACGTTGTTTTTAAGCATTCTCCTATTCTTCTTCTTTGCCACTGGAGCAGCGTTGCTTGGGGGATGCGTACGCCAATCCAAACTGGTGCAGCAGGAAGTTGCGCCACGAGCATTGCCGGGTGAGACATCACAACAACCTCAAGAAATCGTCAACGAGGCGCCAAAATCGTCCATTGCCGATCCTTTTACTATTGATGTAAGTGGAAAAAATTTAAGCATATTGCCGAAAGAAATTTTAAAGCAGACGCGCGCGAAAAAACTTATTCTTTCATACAACAACTTCACGTCATTGCCATCGGAAATAGGCGAATTGAGCAATTTGGAAGAATTGTACGTGGATCATAATTTGCTGGAAGGCGCGCTGCCGGCGGAAATCCGCAAAATGCCGCGTTTAAGAATTTTGAACGCGAGCAATAATCATCTGACGGGAATTCCGGCAGAAATTGGGCAGCTCAATTTGTTGCGCGAACTCAATTTTCAAAATAATCGTCTTGATACCTACCCCCTTGAACTGGGTAATTTACAGAGCCTTGAAACTTTCAATATTTCCGGGAATCTTTACTCGCAAGAATCACTGCAAGCATTGCGAAACCTTCTGCCGGATACCAAATTTATTGACCTTTAAGGTAAGAAGCGACCACCTTTTATAAGGTTGGTTTTGTTTTGACGCGCGCATAGCCGTATGCTATTCTGTGCCTGCGTTCTTTAAAATTTTGCGCGAAACAGCAACCACGCATCCATAGGAGGAACAGACATGAGCGGTATGTGCGGCGTATTGGGAATTGAAAATGCGGCAGAGCATGTAGTGCTTGCACTGGGGGGTGGACTTGAACATCGGGGAGCGCATAAAACGGGCGCAACAGGCGTGGTATCGCAGTATATTGGGGAAGATGGCATACAGCATCAGCACTCACACAGGGGTTACGGAGCCGTTGGCACCGTCTATTTTGAGCAGAACGATGTTGCACGTTTGACTGGTGAGTGCGCCTTAGGCTATGTCGGACCGGCGGAACCGCTGCTTAGTATCCATGACATTCCTCCGTATGGGCAGCGATTTCCTTTCATCGGCAGGGAGGATGCGCGCATTGCAATTTGCTACGATGGCGTTATTACGAATAAGAAAGATTTGTGTCAGGAAGCCGTATCCGGCGGCTATGCGCTCACATCTCCCAAATCACCCGTAGTATTTTTGGCAAATCTACTTGCCCAGCATACGGGAAGATCGGGCGGGACACTGGTGGCGCCTGACGAGCCGAATGCATTACATGATAACCTCTCACGCCAGGTAGCAACCTCCATAACCGATCGGGTATTTGCGCTTGCGCAGAAACTCCAAGGTACCTTTGCGCTTGCGGTGATGGTTCAGGACATGCTTATTGGTGTATGTAGCCCTTACGGGGCGCGATCGCTCGTGGTTGGCAGACTCTCCAACGGTGCTATGGTGCTTGCGTCGGAATCATGCGCTCTCGATATCATTGACGCAAAACTTCTCTATGAAGTCAGTGCGGGAGAGATGGTTGTGGTGCATGCCAATGGCACGATTGAACAAAAGTATCCGTATGCTGGTCCAAGTATATCCCCGACATTTTGCGCCATAGGGCGTGTGTACTACCAACGGTTTGATAGCAGGAGAGATGGACAAACTATCAATGATCTGCGCGAAGCCATGGGTGCGCGCTTGGCCGAAGAGCATCCGGTTGCCGTTGACGTGGTTATCGCTATTGCCAACTCGGCAATTCCCGTGGCGGTACGATATGGAAAAAATATGAAAGCTGACTTGCGGCCGGTCGTGCGCGGGCAGCACGCAAGTCCGGGGCTCATTCAATTATCCCACAAAGTTTTGGGAAATAGCGCTACGATTCGCTACCGTTTTGTGGAGAGTGCGGTGCATGGCAAGCGCGTGGCGCTTGTGGATGCGGGATTTTTACGCACAACGGATATTGCGCGCTTGGTGCGCTTGCTTCGGGAAGCGAACGCTGCCGCAGTGCATGTGCTCATCGGAACACCGTTATTGCGCAGCACCTGCCCTTACGGCGCAACGCGGCTCTTGCATGAGTATACGTCTATCTTATGCAAATCGGACAATCTTTCCGATAGAGATCAGATTGGCGCGGACAGTGTCGCATTTCTTTCGCTTGAAGGATTGCGCAAGATATTTACAGATATGGCTCCCAACTCTACGCCTTGCCTGCGCTGCTTTGAGTGCGCATAAAACGACCTTAGTATTCCACGCGCCTCGGCAAACACCTTGGCGTTTTTTCTTGC
>PEYJ01000013.1 GCA_002774425.1 Parcubacteria group bacterium CG08_land_8_20_14_0_20_48_21
TTCAAGTGTTTGGAATTTTGACGGCTCGCTGGACGATGTCCGCGTCTACAACCGCGCCCTCTCCGCCTCCGAAGTCGCGCAGCTCTACGCCCTCGGCCGCTAACAAATTGTTGGACTTGCGAAGTCCAACATATTAATAAATTCCTACCACCCTGTAGGTTTTTTGTTTTTGCGTTCCCTATCCGTCTCCGAAAATCTCCGAAATCACCCGGCATCCCCCAACCCATTGTTGGACTTGCGAAGTCCAACAATGCTATTCAAGTGCAATATCAGCGAGATTGGCAAAACCAATCCCGATATTCGCCTCTTTTTCCATGCCTTCAAGCCGTTTTTTGAATACTTGTGCATAACCACCCTCACTGTCAAAATATTTTGTTAAAAATTCTCTCTGTGTAACGGAGGGAAAGTTTTTCTTTCCCAAGTAATCCAAATGGCTACTCCAGTGGTAGTCCTGTAAAAATTTTTGCGCTTGTGCTAAGTTGTCAATTTTCCACTCCCGCCATTCTGGCATGCTGAAATCCAATGGATTAAGATGGATATAAAAGGGGAGATGCGCAAAGTGCGCTTCATTTTCCACTAATACAGATTTGTACCTTCCTTCAAACAAAGCGCCGGTTCTCGCATACTTTTTATTGAAATATTTCGCATAACCAATATTTACTTTTCTCATGAACTGTACAATACCATCTTCAACCAAAGGGCTTAAAAGAAGGTGATAATGATTTTTCATAATACAGAAAGCATGAATTTCAACCAATAATTCTCTGACCTTTTTTACGGCTTTCTTATCATCACTTCCAATTGTTGGACTTCGCAAGTCCAACATATTATAGTCAAATGATCGTACGGTCAGTCCGGCGGGTTGCTGATCGTTAAATTCAAAAAGATCGTGAATAAACCGAAAGCGATCTTGATCGTCTAGAAATATTTCTCTTCTATCTACACCCCTATTAAGCGTGTGGTAAAGCTCTGTCACATGAGTACTTATTAAGAAATATGTACTGTTATCGGCTCTATGGCACTGTTTCCATTGTACAGAACAATGTTGGACTTCGCAAGTCCAACATTGTTCTGAAATAGGGAATGTGGTATATTTTATATTGCATTATGTATGCGCTATCCGATAAGTGGTTAAGATTCAAAGTGCTCGCGGGCGTATTTTTTCGCCAGAAGTTTGTTTTGGGTTACGCGATAGCCTCCGGTCTGGTGCTCGCGGGATCGTTCTTGCTCATATATGTTATGATGCATGACAAAGGATCCACCGCGGTACTGCACTACAACGTCTATTTCGGTGTGGATTTGATCGGTAACTGGTACGCACTCTACAAATTACCATTTTTGGGACTCCTGTTTTTTACCCTGCACACAGGTCTCGCGCTGCTTTTTTTTCAGACGGAAAAAATGTTGAGTCATCTGCTGCTTTTCATGGGAGCAGTACTCGTGGTCATGCAATGTGGCGCAACTGTACTGCTCATACTGGCGAATCAATGATATACTCACTAACAACTCACTTCGCACGACGTACAGCAACATGTTTGAGAACAGTGTTGTCCGTTAGCAGTTGCAAGTCATACATTACCTTTCATGTTGTATCTTTCCGCGCTTAAAGTTTTTACTCTCACCACACTCGCATTCGTCGTCACGCTTTTTTGGACGCCGCTGTTTATCGCACTCCTCAAGCGATATCGTCTTGGCAAAACTATACGCGATGAAGCAAGCGCACCGCTGTTTTCTCGTCTGCACAAACATAAATCAGGAACGCCAACCATGGGCGGTGTCTTGGTATGGGGAACTACACTCGTGTTGGCGGCGATTTTTTTTGTCGCTTTCAAACTCATACCCGGCACGTTTTTTGCAGAGCTTAATTTTTTAACGCGCGCGGAAACCTTGTTGCCCTTGGGCGCGCTGGTTGCAACCGCAGTTGTGGGATTGCTTGACGATTATTTGAATGTGCGCGGTATCGGCGCAAACGGCGGCGGACTTAAAATGCGCCATCGTATCATCATCTATACGCTCATTGCCGGCGGCGTTGCGGTGATTGGCGCCTTATGGTTCTATATCAAATTGGACTGGGACTTGGTACGCGTGCCATTTTTCGGAAATTACCAAATTGGTCTTTGGTCCATACCGCTTTTCGTACTGGTTATTTTGGGAACGGCATTTTCCGTGAACGAAGCCGATGGGCTTGATGGACTTGCCGGAGGTATTTTACTCTCCGCTTTTTTGGCGTTCGGTGCCATTGCGTTTTCCCGCGGTCAGATAAATTTGGCTGCATTTTGCGGCGTTATTACGGGGTCACTCCTCGCATTCCTGTGGTACAATATTCCGCCGGCAAAATTTTTTATGGGTGATACGGGCGCTATGGCGCTGGGCGTTACGTTGGGTATTTTGGCCATTCTCACCAATACCGTACTGCTACTCCCTATTATATGCCTACTTTTGGTTGTGGAGTCTGGATCGGTCCTGCTGCAATGGACCTGGCGCTACGGCTTTCACAAAAAATTGTTTCTCTCTTCGCCACTCCACCATCACCTGGAGGCGCTCGGCTGGAGGGAATCCCAGATCGTGATGCGTTTTTGGATTATCGCGGCACTTTCCTCGGTCGCGGGGCTCATCGTATTCTTAATGGATAAGGGATGGTAACTGCGCAAGCGATCGCACAAAATTAACCCTGTACCTATTTGCCGATGAACACAGCTGAACGAAAAAACAGTTACCGTAACAAACAGGTTCTCATATTCGGACTTGGACTCTACCCGCAGGGCAGCGGCATGGCGGCGGCGCTATTTTTTTTACGCGCCGGATCACAGGTAACCATTACCGATATGCGTCCCGCGCGCCAACTTGCCACCCAACGCAAAAAGCTCGCGGCAAAAAAAATCGCTTGGGTACTGGGGAGGCACCGCGCATCAGATGTGCTGCGCGCTGATCTGATTATGCGCAATCCCGCCGTACCTTATGATCATCCATTACTTGTCTTGGCACGATCACGCGGCATTCCGGTGCACAATGACTGCTCGCTTTTTTTTACCCTTGCGCCCGTGCGACCCATTGGCATTACCGGTACGCGGGGAAAAACTACCACCGCAACGCTTGTTGCCGAAATATTGCAATCGCATCACAAAGAAGTTTTCTTGGGAGGTAATGTGACCGTTTCTCCATTGACCTTCGCGCGTAAACTTACGCCGGAATCCAAAGTCGTATTGGAATTGTCCAGCTGGCAATTGGAGGACCTGGGAGCGTGGCATCTCTCGCCGCGCGTCGCGGTGGTTACCAACATATTTCCCGACCACCTCAATCGCTATGCGCATGTGCGCGCATACGCGCGGGCAAAAGAGGGGATTTTGAAAGCGCAGCAGCCGCAGGACACCGCCATACTGAATGCCGACAATGCGGCAACGCTACGCATGGGTCTGCGCGCGCCGTCCCGGGTTATCTGGTTTTCGCAGAAACTCTTGCGCAAAGGCGACGGGGTATTTGTGCGGCGCGGGAATATTATTGTGCGCATGCAGAACAGGGAACGTACGATCATGCCGGTCGAGCAGGTTCGGCTTGCGGGGGCGCATAATCTTGGCAATACGCTTGCCGCAATAGCGGTTGCCGCTGTTGAGGGTGTACCCCAATCCCATATCCGCCGAGTTGTGCGTCGCTTTGCAGGCGTACACAGCCGACAGGAATATATCGGCATCTTCCGTGGCATACGGTGCGTGAACGATACCACTGCCACCACACCCGATGCCGCACTTGCCGCACTCGCAACATTGGGCGACCAAAAAAAACTCATTATGATCGCCGGCGGCATGGACAAAAATCTTTCCTATGCAGCGCTCGCGCGCGCGCTGCCACGTGCGTGCAAAACCGTTATACTGCTACCGGGCACTGCCACCGACAAACTCCTCAAACATTTACCAAAGTCTTTTCAGGTGCACACAGCGGTATCAATGCGCAATGCGGTAGACCAAGCTTTTGGACAAGCGCGGATGAGCGACACCATACTGCTTTCACCGGGTGCCGCAAGTTTTAATGTATTTCTCAATGAATTTGATCGCGGCGCGCAGTTTGTACAAGCAGTCAGAAATTTTCGCTAAACGCAGATATGCTACGAAATAAGAAAAAATCATCAAGACTCGGGGCTCCGGATATGCCACTCGCAATTGTTGTGGTAGCGCTCGTGCTGTTTGGACTCTTGATGTTGAGTTCCGCGGGAGTGGTTATCGGGTACGAAACGTATGGCGATTCCTACTGGTATGTGAAGCATCAACTCGTTTCCGGCGTACTTATTGGTAGTATCGCTATGGTGTTTTTTGCCCTACTGCCCTACCGGCGCTTACAAAAACTCTCGGTGCCATTTTTCATAGGATCCCTCGCGCTACTCGTTGCCGTTTTCATTCCGAGTATCGGTACGAATTACGGCAGCGGCGCGCAAAGCTGGCTTGATATCGGCATCTCCGTTCAGCCGAGCGAGCTTGCCAAGCTTGCGCTTATCATCTACCTCGCGGCTGTTTTTTCCGGTAAAGAACCGGAAGCGCTTCGGACAACAACCGAAGGACTCGTGCCGCTCTTAGGGAGTCTGGCACTGGTTGGTTTGCTCGTCGCCGTGCAGCCCGACATTGGTACGCTCGTCATTATTGCCGGCATTGCGCTCGCGATGTATTTTCTTGCAGGGGGTAGCTTGGTGCATATCGGCGGACTCGGTATTGCGGGATTTGCGGCTTTTTTTGTACTCATTAAAGTGGCGCCTTATCGCACGGCGCGATTTATGACGTTTCTCCACCCGGAGCTGGATCCCCAAGGGATTGGCTACCATATCAATCAGGCATTTCTCGCCCTTGGCTCCGGAGGGCTCATAGGAAGGGGTTTTGGCCACTCGCGCCAAAAATACCAGTTTTTGCCGGAGGTAACCGGCGATTCGCTTTTCGCGATTATCGGTGAAGAATTAGGATTCATCGCCGCCACAATAATTATCCTCGCTTTCCTCTTTTTCATTGGCCGTGGTTTTACCATTATGCGTCGCGTACCCGATACTTTTGGAAAACTGCTTGCCGGAGGCATTGTGTCCTGGATCGGCATACAGGCGTTTGTGAATATCGGCGCGATGATCGGTATTTTTCCCCTGACCGGTATCCCGTTGCCATTCATGAGCTTTGGCGGAACGGCAATGGCAGCGGAGCTTGCAGGCATCGGCATACTCCTTAATATTTCACGGCACACGCAATGAACAACCGACAACCGACAACCGACCACGAGCAACGCAAGCGCATTTTTCTCGCCGGCGGTTCAACCGGAGGCGGGCCAGTTATGCCGCTCTTGGCGCTTGCCAAAACTCTCGCGCGGGAATTGCCTGTCTGCGAGTTTTTGTGGCTTGGCAGCAGCTTGCCGCTGGAGCGCAAACTCGTTGCGCATGCGGGTATCGCGTATCGGGCAATCCCTTCAGGCAAGCTGCGGCGGTACGTTGCGTGGGAAAATGTTATGGACATCGCGTGCGTTATCGGAGGATTTTTTAGCGCGGTTGCGCTCATCAGCCGCTATCGGCCAAAGCTCATGGTAACCGCGGGCGGATTTTCCGGTCCTCCCGTTGCGCTTGCGTGTTGGCTTTTTCACATTCCCGTGCACGTGCATCAGCAGGATGTCATACCAGGTCTTGCCAATAGGCTCATGGCACCCTTTGCCGCATCGGTGAGCGTAACGGTTGCGGCATCGCAGCGTTATTTTTCGCCACGCAAAACAACTGTTACCGGCGCTGTGGTGCGTGCGGATGTGCTCTATGGCGATGCAAGCCGATTTTTCCGCTCGCTAGGGATTGACACGCGCAAACCCGTAGTCATCGTACTTGGTGGTGGACAGGGAGCGATTGCACTGAACAGACTTGTAGAACAGTCGCTTGTATATATGAGTCCGGATGTGCACATAGCCCATGTAACCGGCTATGGCAAGCGTCTTACCCCGACCCGTCGCCGCGGCTATACGCAAAAAGAATTTGTGGGAGCGGACCTTCCCGATTGGTACGCGGCGGCAGATATTGTGGTAACGCGCGCGGGGTTTGCAACGCTGGCAGAACTTGCGGCACTGCGCAAGACCGTAGTAGTCGTGCCTATGCCGCGATCGCATCAGGAGGCGAATGCCGCGTACTTTGCCGATCGGCAAGGGGTGCGTGTTTTGGCTGAAACGGCCGATCCTAAAATTTTTGCCGAGAATATTACCAACCTCTTGGCGGATGCGCAAGCACGCAAGCGATTGGGCGACGCGCTATATACGTCTCTGCCGCCGAGCGGACTTGCGGCTCTTACCCCTCTCATACTCTCCTATGCAAAACGATAAGCGAAAATCAACCGGACGCCACATCCATCTCATAGGCATCAAAGGAGTGGGGATGACCGCGCTTGCGCAGGTGCTTAAAGCGCGGGGCAATCGGGTGAGCGGCTCAGACGTGCGCGATACATTTTTTACGGATGCGGTTTTACAACGCGCGCATATTCCGGTACGCGCTTTTTCAGCACACAACATTTCTCGCGGCGTTGATTTGGCGGTGTACTCAACCGCGTATTCTGAAAAACATCCTGAACGCAGAGCGGTAAAAAAACTGGGCATTCCCTCAAAGAGTTATCCGGAGATGCTGGGAGAGTTGTTGGGAGAAGGTAAGGGCATTGCGGTTGCCGGATCGCACGGCAAGACGACGACAACTGCCATGTTGGGGTATGTTTTGGCGCAAGCGCGTCTTGACCCAACGGTCATCGTGGGAAGCAACGTCCCGCAATTTAAAGGCAATGCGCGCATTGGTGCGCCTCACCTGACCATAATAGAAGCCGATGAGTACCAGAATAAATTCCAATTCTATCATCCCTTTGGTATCGTGCTCACCAACGTTGATTACGATCATCCTGATTATTTTCCTAACAAACGCGCGTATGAGGTCGTTTTTAAGGAGTTTGTAAAAAAAATCCCGCAAGACGGTTTTTTGATTACGAATGCCGATGACGCGCCGTCGCGCCGCATCGTCCATCTTGCCAAGAGTAGGACCATAACATTTGGCATCGCCATGCCGGCTCATGTGCAAGCGCGCAAGGTACAGACCGCACGCGGGGGATCGGAGTGCGAAGTATGGTGCGAGGGGAAGCGGATCGGCAGCTTGCACCTGCGTTTATCGGGTGCGCACCATATCGCGAACGCTCTGGCGGTGCTTGCCGCTGCCCGGCAGCTCGGCGTACCCTATGCGGCCGCCATCAAGACTCTTGCACGATTCTCCGGTACGGAAAGGCGTTTCCAAAAAAAAGGTGTCTATCGCGGGGCACTCATGTATGACGATTATGCGCACCATCCGACGGAAATTGCGGCAACGCTTCATGCGGCGCGCGCGCAGTTTCCCCAAAGACGCGTGGTATGCGTCTTTCACCCGCATACGTTCAGCAGGACGCAAGCGCTCTTTAAAGGATTCGTGAAAAGTTTGGCGATTGCTGATGCGGCATGGGTCATGGATATTTACGGATCGGCGCGCGAGCTACACGGTAGCGTGCATGCGCAAGATATTGTTGAGCATTTGCGCAAGCGCAAATGCAATGCCGTGTATGTGGGCAGCGTCGCAACCGCAACCGCGTATGCCAAAACACACTTGCAAAAAAACGATTTACTCATTACGATGGGAGCGGGAGATGTGTGGAAGGTTGGTGCAGCGCTTATCAAGAAAAATATTTTTCTCAAGTGATACAACGTGTTCTATGGAAGAACTTAACGAATTGTACATTGACGACAAAGGCGTGGTACGCATCATTCTTCGCGGCGATCAGACAAAAGAAAAAGCCGAGAAGCTTTTTTATGACCTCCTTGCCATCGCACAACGGCAGCCGGAAAAGAAATTTAACGGGATTATTGATATGAAAAAATTCATTCCACCCTCAAAAGAGGTGGAAGAAATATATAAAAAGATTTTTAGTCATCCGCAAGTGGGTAAGGTTGCCTATTTGAGTGAAGTGCTTCCCTATGTAGAGATTTTCCTCAAGTTTTTTGTTGAGGACATTCATAAAGATACGGTACGCATCGTAGCATCAGAGGAACAGGCGTATAAGTGGTTTGAGGAAAAGTAAGAGGCGTGCCTAGGGGAAAATTATGACACTCTATCCAAAGGAGCACATCTCGCTTGCGCGGTACACATCGCTTAACCTGGGAGGTTATGCCGAATATTTTATTGAAGTCCCGAGCAAAGACGTATTTTTAAAAGCGGTTGCGTGGGCGGGGGAGAGGAAGATACCCGTCACTATTCTTGGCGGAGGAAAAAATACGCTTGTGGCGGACGCCGGTATCCAGGGATTGGTGCTGCGCATGGCGATGCGCGGGCTTACTATTTCCGGTTGTGAGGTGACTGCCGAAGCGGGCGTGGTGTTGGGTGTTTTGGCGCAACACACGGCGCGGGCAGGACTTGCGGGTCTGGAATGGACGTGCGGTGTCCCTGGAACGGTTGGAGGAGCGGTGCGCGGCAACGCGGGCGCATTCGGCGGCGAGATACGCGATACGCTTGTATCCGTAGAGGCATGGGACGGCAGTACACTGCGCACGCTGACCAATGCCGCGTGTGGGTTCAGTTACCGCGAGAGTTTTTTTAAGACCGACGAGGGGCGCGGGTCGGTGATTTTGAGCGCGAAATTTTCCTTACGTGCGGAAGACGCAAAAACGTGCGGTGTGCGCGTGAAAGAATTGAGCCAAAAAAAAACAGCTTCCCAACCCTTGCAAAGCGTGACCGCAGGCTGCACGTTTAAAAATATACGGTTCGCAAAGCCGGATCCGCTTTGGACAAAAAAAATCCCGCGGCGTTTTTTGGATGCGGGGGTTATCCCTGCGGGATGGCTGATTGATGAGGTGGGACTCAAGGGAAAGAAAATCGGGGGCATATCCATCAGCGATCGGCACGGCAATTTTTTCTTAAACGATGGTACGGGAACCGCCGATGAAATGGTACAGCTTATCAGTATGGCAAAAATGCGCGTGCGCGACCAATTCGGAATCCAGTTGCAGGAAGAGATACAGTTGTTGGGATTTGAATAATAAAAAAGCCATCTTGAAAGGATGGCTGGTATGTCGTTGAGTATCTATTACGGCTGCTGATCGGGGATTTTCAGCATCTTGCGGATGAGCCATACCACATTATTCATACTACATGGTTTTCGGAGGTATGGCTGACTCTTCGCAATGAGCCGGTGTTTCGCGCAGATATCGCCAAGCATTTCGGAGCTCATCAGGATGCTCGGCGTGGCACACCAGCGCCTATCCCTTTTCATTGCTTCCAGCAAATCCCCCCCGGTTTCTCTTCCCAACAAATGGTAGTCGGTTATGATCAGGTGCAACCGATCTTCAGGAGGGTAGTTGCGTAGAGCGTTCATCGCTGTGTTACACGATGTTGCATCCAGCACGACCACCTGGTCCCCAAACTGTTTTGCACAAATTACCTTGACTAACCGCCGAATAGACGACTCGTCCTCAACATGCAGGATAATATATGGATCCATTTCTTTTCTCCTATTCTTCTCTCGAGATGATACATTCGGCCACCGCCTTTACGAGGTGTTTCATTTCCTCCAAATCATTTCTGTCCGCGCATTTCCAGCCCTCTGCTGAAAATTGCGGCACCTGCTCTTTGTCACAGAGCAGGAGTACTGCCGATTTGGGAAAGTATGGTTCCCAATTTTCTTCACGCGCGCGCGTTGCATATTTCAGGACTAATGCGGCATCTGTGGCTTGCGTGTCAACCACGACACAATCAATCCACTTTCTGGACAGCCGGTGCGCGACGTACAGCATGCACTTTTTTCCTGATGTAAATCTATGGACGCGCGATCGCTCCGGGGTCCAGGGAGATGCGATTTTGCGTGCCACGCTATCCAGGTACTTTTGCACCTCCTCTATGGCCATGAGGGGGTTGGGTACGATGAGATGCAAACGCATAACGTAGTTATGCCAATCGGGCTTTGCCAGCTCGTGTATCTTCTGTCTGATTACCTCCGCTTCAGCGTCCATTACCTCAATGGCGCGACGTAAAGCCGCGTCAAACTCGCGTTCGAGTAATGTGACGCGTAATTGGTCCGTGATGACGAACAGCACGCGAATCATGAAAGCTCCTTTTTGATGGATGAAAAAATGACGCTGTGGTTATGAATGAGCGGTTTGAACACTTATATATACCATACCGTACCTACGTTGTCAAGCATCTCGCGCATTTACCTCACCCCGCATCACACGTACATTTATGTTGGACTTGCGAAGTCCAACATCTATTTGCACAAACACCTAATTATGGTACCCTATAATAGGTTACCTAACAGCCAACAACTCAAACGTACAACACTGGCAATGCCGTTTGTTGTATGTGGCACGGTGTTGGTGAGCTCACTATGTCACTCCAAATATCGGGGAACAACCTTGAAATAACCCCGTCGCTTAGACGGTACATAGAAGAGAAGATTGGCGGCATCAGCAAGTATCTCGGGGACATCAAGAAAATGCAGGTGAACTGCATCGTTGACCACCATCACCAAAAGGGCGAGGCGGTGCATCGCGTGGAAATCACCGTACACGTACCCAAAGAAGTGTTCCACATTCAGGCCGCGGGTTCGGAAATGCATGCGGCGATAGATAAGGCATCCGATAAGCTGCAGCAGCATGTTGAAAAATATAAAAAGCACTTTATGGAACGCGATCGTACGGCGTTGCGCCGCCTTAAAGAAACCGTGTTGATTTGGCCAAAGGCATTCATGCGTAAATCGGTATCGGATACGGACAAGACACCGCAACGGCGCGAAGGGGAGGTGGCAAGCGGCGGCATTGATGCGCATCGCGCTCTTACGGATAGCAAACCGATGACCGAGGCGGAGGCCATGGCGGAATGGCGCGTATCAGGCCTTTCAGCATATCTCTATCTGGATGCGGAATCGCATAAACCAACCATGCTGGCAACTGATGAACGTTCAGGTAAGCGCATCGCCGTTACGCTTGACTAGAGTGTATGATGTCTTTGCGAAATCTCTTTGGTGATCCCAACGCTAAGGTCGTAGGGCAACTTGAGCCTCTCGTGCAAGAAATAAATAATCTGGAACCCCGGTTCCAGGATTTTGCTAATGGTCAGTTTTCGGAAACGACGCTTGCGTTGCGCAAGCGCGTCCAGGAAGGCGCTTCGCTGGACGAACTCTTACCCGAAGCATTTGCGTTGGTACGCGAAGCCGCCAAACGGTCGCTCGGGCAACGGCACTACGACGTGCAGCTTATGGGAGGCATTGCATTGCATCAGGGACATATCGCAGAGATGAAAACGGGAGAAGGAAAAACGCTCACCGCAACACTCGCCGTGTATGTAAACGCGCTTACCGGACGTGGGGTGCATGTGGTAACGGTCAATGATTATTTGGCACGGCGCGATGTGGCGTGGATGGGAAAAATCTACGCGCTGTTGGGACTCACATGCAGTTCTTTACAGCACCAGACGGCGTTTCAATTTGATGCGACGGCGGATGATGCGCTGCGTCCCGTATCCCGCAAGGAAGCCTATGCGTGCGATATTACCTATGGCACGAACAACGAATTCGGCTTTGACTATCTGCGGGACAATATGGTGTACGATCTTGCGCACAAGGTCCAACGCGGCTTTGCGTATGCGATCGTGGACGAAGTGGACAGTATTTTGATAGATGAGGCGCGCACGCCGCTCATTATTTCTGCTCCTGCGGAGGAAAGTGCCGACCAGTACTATCAGTTTGCCAAACTCGTTGAGCAACTTTCTGAAAACACCGACTACAACATTGATGAAAAAATGCGCGCCGCCACGCTAACCGCAGAGGGCATCGCCAAAATGGAACAGTGGTTGCATGTGGACAATCTCTACGCACAGGGCGGCATGCGCCTCGTACACCACGCCGAACAGGCTTTGCGCGCGTACGCACTCTTTAAAAGGGATCGGGACTACGTGGTGAAGTATGGCGAAGTCATCATCATAGATGAGTTTACGGGGCGCATGATGCAGGGGCGGCGTTATAGCGAGGGGCTGCATCAGGCAATTGAAGCCAAAGAGGGCGTTGCCATCCAGCGCGAGAGCCAGACGCTTGCGACCATTACTTTTCAAAACTACTTTCGCATGTACGATAAGCTCGCGGGCATGACAGGAACCGCCGCAACCGAAGCCGAGGAGTTCAGCAAAATCTATAACCTTGAGGTCGTAACCGTTCCCACGCACATGCCAGTTGTTCGCAAGGACTTGCCAGACCGCGTGTATAAAAATGAAAAAGGGAAATTTGAAGCGGTTGTGCGTGACATCCGCGAGCGGTATGCGCAAGGCCAGCCCGTGCTGGTTGGTACGATTTCCATAGAAAAAAACGAGCGACTCGCGCATTTATTGGAATTGGAGGGCGTTCCGCACAGCGTGCTTAATGCAAAACACCACGAAAAAGAAGCGGAAATCATCGCTTTTGCCGGAAGAAAGGGCGCGGTAACCATTGCCACCAACATGGCGGGGCGCGGCGTGGATATTATGCTGGGGGGACCGGAAGCGAATAAGGATGAAAGGGAGGAAATTCGCAACCTTGGCGGGCTGCATGTGATCGGTACCGAACGCCATGAATCGCGACGCATTGATAATCAACTGCGCGGGAGATCAGGCCGCCAAGGTGATCCTGGATCTACACAGTTTTACGTTTCCATGGAAGATGACCTGATGCGCATATTCGGCTCGGAACGCATGCGGGGATTTATGGAGAAACTTGGGGTTCCGGACGACGTGCCGATTGAACACAAGATAATTTCTCGTTCTCTTGAAAGCGCGCAAAAAAAAGTTGAGGGATACCATTTCGATACGCGCAAGCACTTATTGGAATATGACGATGTACTCAATAAGCATCGCGAAGTTGTGTATGGCAGGAGAAATGAAGTGTTGGCAACGTATGCGAAAAACGAAGCGTTATCTCGGGACATACTTGCGTATGTGGAAGCGGAATTGGAGCAAGTGGTGTCGTTTCATACGGCATCCGAACGCGTGGCGGATTGGAATATTAAAGAAGTATACGAAGTGGCGCATACTATATTTCCGATAGCTGCACCCGACCGGCTGCCGATGGATACGCTGCGCGATGTGCCTGCCGCTTCCACGCGTGATAAAAGTTCCGAAGTGGCAGCGCGTACGAGGCTCATTGCGCATTTGCATAAGCTTGCGGAAAAAAACTACGCAGAACTTCGGGAACGTATTGCCCGGCAAGGGCGTGATAACGGCTGGAATGCGACGCAAAATCTCATGGGTACGATTGAGCGGGATATACTCTTGCGCACAATTGATACGTTGTGGATTGAACACCTGGAAGCGATTGATCACCTGCGCACCGGCATTGGATTGCGGGGTTACGGCCAGCGGGACCCCCTGATTGAGTATAAAAAAGAATCGTATCAGCTGTATCACGTACTCATGAACACCATACAAAAAGAGGTGGTGTACAGTATTTTTAAAGTTGGTATCGCGGTAAGCTCGGCGCCTACCTTGTTACAACGCCAAGGCGTGCAACTCTCCGCGCCAGCAAAAACCATGGAAGAGGGGAGTCGTCGTGGAGCGGAAGTTGTTGTTGAGGTCGCGCCAAAAGACGCGCAAGGAAATAAAATTGGCCGCAATGACCTGTGTCCCTGCGGAAGCGGAAAGAAGTATAAGAAGTGTCATGGGAAGTAGGAGCTGACAAATAGAGCCGTTTCCGTCCGCAAACTGCGGATAAAGGGAAAAACCCCGTGCGATGAGCACGGGGTTTTTCTATGCCAAAATCCCGATCTCGAAAAATTAACACTGCTCGTCGAAGGTCGAGGTACGCGGCACCAGAGTCCGCAAGCTTACAAAAGTTGACACAACACCGAGTATGAAAAACATCACACAGGTGAAGAAAACATACGCGAAGAAATTCGCGGAAAGGTCATGCGGGAGCGCATCCGAGCGGCAGCCAAAAGTCTGGCAAAAGGCATCGAAGACGATATCGCCGATGAGTTCGGCAACCTGACTGGAAAGCTGACCGCTGACTTCACGGACGACGGATCAGAGATCGAGTCGGAGCTGACTGGCTACGCATTCGATCAGATCAACGACGCCCTTCTCGGTGAGGTCAAAAAACAGCTGAGATGACCACGGGTCAAAATGCATATTACGAGCTTATGGAACGCTACGGCGGAGACATTAAAAAAGCCTCCAAAGCAAGAATTCCAGCAAGCAGCACGACGAAGCCTCGGCAGTCCGGCAATCGCAGTAAAATGCGCCGCACCCGTTTCAGATGCAAGCAAGCTTTCACCCTGCTGGCTCGCTAGGAATTATAAAAATTGTCACAGCGCATAAAAAACCGTACTCCTAGAAGAAGTACGGCGGCGGGGCATCAGGTTTGGGCTTGTGGGGACCGATGCACGCCTCAAAAATCCATTTACATGCGGGAATGCTTTCGGCATTCCCGCCATTGTGTACCGCAGCAAGCATGACGTGGTGCATTCTGTCGTAGAAACACACGACATCATATTTCAACCAAGAGCATTCTATCCCCTCATCTTCGGTTACATACAAAATAAATTCATCCACTTATTGTGGGTCCATTGGAAAGGATTCGTCAAACCCATGTATAGAATAGGTTTTTGTCTACTCCTCCTGATTAACGAGTCGTGCCATAACCCTACCCCTACCCTCCTCAAATCAAAGGACGTGGCTTTTGTTAAGGAGCTCAGTTACCCTGCTTGATTTTATCTCTCTTCTCTACAAACTGCAAATGCGAAAGTTTAAGTTATACACAGGGCATACACAGGTTATCCAAAAATTGATCTTGACAAAAGTTAGTTTTACGCACACAATAAATAGGAATTATTCTTATTTATTTAACCCCCTATGCTCTATGACTACAATTGCCCAAGATCCCCCATGCTCTACAAAATGACCAAGCAAAGGACGGCGATATTAAGCTTTTTACGATCACAGCATGCCCACGCGCATCCGAGCGCCGAAGAAATTTATACCGCGGTAAAAAAAGCGATTCCGTCGATGAGTTTGGGTACGGTGTATCGCAATCTCTCGTTTCTGCGGGACAAGGGTATTATTGAAGAATTTTCATTCGGGAAAGATAAGAAGATGCGCTACGAAGCATTTGTGGAAACGCACGCGCATTTCACCTGTGAAAAATGCGGAACGGTGGAAGATGTACGCTTTGCAAGACCAGATCTCTTCATAGCCGCGTGTGGCAAAACTCTGGATCACGAAATACATAAGCTCAATATTTCGTGCAAAGGTATCTGCAGGAATTGCATGAAAGCGAGTTCATAATCACCTAACACATCTGATGGCTATGTCATACCAAGCAAAACCACTTCCCTTTACCAAAAAGCTCACCGGCATTTCCCAAAAAACACTCGTCATACATCACGACAAACTCTACGCGGGGTATGTCGCGAAAAAGAACGAAATAGAAGAAAAATTACAGCAAGCGGATAACGCAACGGCAAATCAAACATATAGCGAACTGCGCGCATTGAAAGCCGACGAAACCTTTGCGGCGAATGGCGTGTATTTGCACGAAGGATATTTTGAGGCGCTTGGGGGAGACGGGAAAGCGACGGGGGAACTTGCTGATGCGCTGCAAGAAAAGTTTGGGAACCTTGAGGCATTCCAAGCCCGTTTTAAGGCGTGCGGTATGGCGGCGCGGGGCTGGGCGGTACTCGCCTGGGATACGAACGATCGGCAACTCCACATCTATACGGCGGATGCGCATAATCAGGGTGGCATCTGGGGCGCAGTTCCGCTCATCGTGCTGGATGTCTACGAGCACGCGTATTTTATGGACTACGGATCCGATCGCGGCGCATACATAGACGATTTTTTTAAAAACCTTGATTGGGTGACGGCGAATGAGAAATTTGCGACGCTTAAAAGGTCTTAACGAAAATTGAGTAAGAGGAACAGAACAAAACGACAACGTTTATTCTGAACCACACAAGAATATTGCTATGCATGAACATCATGAATGCGACAACTTTTGCGGCGACATGCTGCAAGTGAGCAAATCTGCTCCCGCATTTGAAGAAAATGCGTTGGTTGACGGGAAAGTAAAAAAGATAAGATTGGCTGATTACAAGGGAAAGTGGGTAGTGCTCTTTTTCTACCCGGAAGACTTTACCTTTGTCTGTCCGACCGAGATTCGCGGGTTTGCGAAAGCGGAAAAAGAATTTGCGAAACACAATGCGGTGGTGATTGGCGCAAGTACCGATTCCACGCACTCGCATAAAGCGTGGTTTGAACGGGATTTGCCCGAAGTGCAGTTTCCGGTACTCGCGGATACCGCGCACGTTGTGAGCGATGCCTACGGTGTTCTGCTGGAAGGCAGGGGAATTGCGCTTCGCGGTACGTTTATTATTGATCCCGAGGGCATATTGCAGTACCAGGTCATCTCTAATCTGAATGTCGGCCGATCTGTTGCGGAAACCTTGCGCGTACTGGAAGCATTGCAAACCGGCGGACTTTGCCCTGTGGAGTGGCATGAAGGGGATAAGACACTCAATACGTAACGCACCATTGACGACCCAACATTCATACGAGTAAAAACAGCCCGTTACACGGGCTGTTTTTACTCGTATGAGCTAATTTACAGACAAACAATGGCAAATGCACACGGTAGAGATGGATCTTGAAGCCAAGGGGTACATTTTTGCCGACGGCAAAATACAGTGGTTTGCGCGTAATACTTATTTCACACCTTCTGATCGGATTAGTTCATGAGAAATAACGACATCATCAACGTAGAGTATGGTATTCGTATCGTATGAATTCGCGCTGATGCCAAACTTCTAAATTGTTGTACACCGTATCTGCCAAAGGAAGGGTCTGCCCTATTTCGCTAATTATTTTTTGACCATCAAGCCACAGTTCCGCCAAACCGTCTTCTTTTTCAGAGAGATAAAAATGTGTTTTGATATGGAACTATTTCCCGATCGGAAGGAGAACCGTTTCTCCTCTTTGCTTGAAATGGGGCGTACTGAACGCTTTTAGTTCAAGAGACGGCAACCCGCTTTCATCTACAAATATACACATGCCCGGATATCCGGTCATCCACGAGGATTCGATATCTATAATGCTTGTCGGCATGCCTTTTTCAATATAGTACCAAGCGGAAAACCATACCGTGTCGCCTTTTTTGTAA
>PEYJ01000037.1 GCA_002774425.1 Parcubacteria group bacterium CG08_land_8_20_14_0_20_48_21
CAGGGAAAACCAGCGAGATAGTCGTTTGGATTATCACTTCCGAAATCATCCAGCAGTAAGAATGGATCAAACAGGGGTAATTCCGCATAGCCAAAACAGCGATGCAGACGCACGCCCGCACCTTCCATCACCTCTTTCGGGTGGAATATTTTTTTGACTTTCCGGTGCATACAGTGTGGCTGCGGGACTAGGATTCGAACCTAGATTAACTGGTTCAGAGCCAGTCGTCCTACCATTAGACGATCCCGCAATATTGGATACAAGAATTCGTCAAAGCGCACTTAGTCTAGCAAAAAACAGGGGTATGTTCAAGAGGATTGCTACGTAAAACTTCATATTACGTGACCATAGGAATTTTCCATTTACTCAATTATCTGCCCGCCAAACTTTTTAACCAACTCCTGTAAGTGCAGGTCATCAGATGGTTGCATGGGATGCGCCATGCCGTTTCCCAAGCCGTTCGCTCCTTTGCCGACTTCCGGGAGGATGCGCACCGTTACGCCATACACATCTTCAACCGCGCGTACCAGCGCATTGCGCATCTTCGTATCGCGTAGCTTGTCCGCGTGCATTTTATAGCCGACACCAAAAGTCAAGCACCCATTCTCGCATGCAAATGGAGTGCTCCCTTCCAGCAAAAATTGCAGAGCGTGGTTGTACTTTTTTGTTTGCGTAACAAGCGTATGCCACTTCTCCTGCAACCTCGCTAAAGGAAGCGATATATCTCCTTCCTTTTTGGGTTGTATCGGCTCTGCTTGTACCGCATCCGATTCTGCTTTTTCAATTTCAACCGATTCATTCTTTTGCAGGACTTCTGTTTTTTGCGGTTGAGGAGTTGCTGCTCTTTTTGGGATTGTGCCGGGATCATTCCCCGTATCTTCATCATGGGATTGCGACAGATCGCCGCAAAACTTCACCGTAGCAACTTCTGCGGGTAATTGGGGTATGGTTGACGTACGCACCAGGTCCTGCGCTTCATATAACAACGCGACAAGCCGTAGTAGCCGTTCTACATGCAAACGCTGTTGCAATTCCTGCACACGCGGGAATATTTTCGCGTCCACATCCGCGACTGCAATCTTCTTGGCCGAAGTTTGTGCAAGCAGCAAATGGTGCGCCAAGTATAGCGCGTCTCCCAAAAATGCTCCCGCATCAATCCCTGCACCGTGCACGGCTTCCAAATGATCTATGGCAGCGGCAACATTTTTTTTCGCAAGACTTTCAAACCAAACGACCACCGCCTCCATATCGGAAGCTGGAAATAATAAGTCCGCCAATTCGTCCGCAATGTTTTTTTCTTCAAGCGATGCCAGCTGCTGCAGCACCGATTCCGCATCCCGCACGCTGCCACGCGCTTCCCGCACCACTCGCTCAACCACCCCGTCAGTGAGCTTCATACCCTCGTAATCGGCCAGCAGACGCACGCGTTTCGTAAGCGCGTCTTGCGCCACTAATTTAAAATCAAAACGCTGACAGCGGGAAATAATGGTTGCGGGAACCTTGTGCGATTCTGTTGTCGCAAGAATGAACACTACGTATCGCGGCGGCTCTTCCAATGTTTTTAAGAGGGCGTTGAATGCCGCGGTAGAGAGCATGTGGACCTCATCAATAATAAATATCTTCCACTTGTCTTTTTGGGTTACCACATGCACGCCGTTGATGATAACCTCGCGTACATTGTCCACGCCCGTATGTGATGCCGCGTCAATCTCTAAAATATTGAGCGAACTTCCCTTCGTAATACTCGTGCAGGAAACGCATGTATTGCAGGGTTCCGCGTCCCCTGCTTTACGGTTTTCACAATTCAGCGCTTTTGCCAAAATTCTGGCGGTTGTGGTTTTACCAACCCCGCGCGGCCCGACAAAAAGATAGGCGTGTCCGACACGCCCGCTTTTTACCTGTTGCTCCAGCGTAATTCTAATTGGTTGCTGGCCGACCAGCTCGCCAAACGTCTGCGGTCGGTATTTTCGATAGAGTGCAAGTGACATTATCCTCCGGTCATTTTGCGCGCGACGCGGAATCCAGTTTGTTGAAATATAATGGATTCCCGTGTTCGCGGGAATGACCTAGAAATTTATTGTATGTGCATCTTGAAGATGCTGCGCTCTCTACAAGCTGGTTCCTGATTCCTTTTTCATGATATTTTCCACCGCACCCCAGAAACTCTCACCGATTTCGGGAACCAAAAGCACCACCTCATCACCCTCGCTTCCTTTGTAATAGGTAACACTTGCGGTCAACACATGCCACTCTTTCCCTTCAACTGCCGTGCGATACTGGTGAGTTTCCGCGTCCTGCTTGAGCGTGCCGATAACGCGCTTACGCTCAATCGGTTTGATCTGTTTGTAGATGAATTTACCTTCTGCGGTAATGGTGAGTTTGAGCACATCCCCTTCCACCAATTTTGACTTGGACGCATAATTTGCGGGAACTGTATATTCTTTTCCATCGGTGCCAATCATGTGTTGGCCGTTAAACACGCCTTCTACTACATTGGCAGATATAAAGGATGCGGTTGGATCATGATGATGGTGATCTATGCTGCGTGGTGCCACTCCGGTGCCTTCCAAGAGTTCAATGGCCGAGCGTATGTTGTCGCGCATTTCGTGCAAGATGGAGAGTACGACCGCATACTTATGATCGTGCGCATCAGCATCAGGGTGTCCTGAAACGGCATGGGGAGTCACATCCGCCGGCTTCGCGGATTCCGAGATGGAGAACAGTTCGCTGTCCAATTCATGTAATACGTCATTTACCTGTTTGTGTTCCTCTTGTTTGTTTTTTACTGTGGTGTCTAACGGAAGCGTTTGATTTTGTGTTTGGTCCATATGTTTGTTAATGGGTGCTATGTTATGTATAAAAATTACATGGGTGTTTGTTGGAGTTTTGCACTAAACCCTAAGGTGTCCTTTCAGTCGCCGCAACCGGAGTTTTTTCTCCCAATCCTCCCAGTTTGCTGCGGCGCAGTATTTCAGCTTCAACGTCCACCCGAGGTTTTCCGTACTTCATACGGGACAGTTCGCGAATACGCTTGGCGCGCTCCTTATCTCCCGCGACTGGCGGAAAAGTAGACAAGTGAAACGCCCTTTGCACCGTATTATGCACGAGTAACTTAACATACGCGTGGAATCTGTCAATGTTCACCAAATCATACTCGTGGAACACCGGAGCAAACTGTTTTGCCAGCATCTCCGCGTCCTCAATGCCAATGCGGAACGTTATCATCGTACCCACGTTACCCAGTACCGCATCCCGAATTTTCGTATCATTACCTTGCACGAGCTGCCCCAAATACTGGTGGGCAAGCGTCAGGTTCAGCCGGTACTTGCGAGCTTCGGAGAGTATGACCGCAATACTATCCGTTATGTAGTTTTGAAACTCGTCAATGTAGAGATAGAAATCATTTCGCTCGTTTTCCGGAAGCGCCGCACGACCAAATGCCGCCATTTGTAGTTTGGAAACGATGATGAGACCCAAGAGCATGCTGTTCACCTCTCCTATCTTCCCTTTGGAGAGATTCACCAGCAGTATTTTACGCTTGTCCATGATGTCGCGGAAATTGAATCCAGATACCGGCTGACCGATGATGTTGCGCATCATAGAGTTTTCTATAAATCTCCCCACTTTGGAAATGAGGTATCCGAGCATTTCCGATTTATGAAAATCGGACGTTTTCGCCATCTCTTTTTCCCAAAATGATCTCACGATGGGATCCGTAACATGCTGCAGCTTATATTTTTGAAATTCGGTATCGGTGAAAATACGTGGAATTTCCGTGATCGTTCCCGGGTCTTGTTTATCCGACATGAGCGTCAACATGGCATTGCGCATATTATGCTCAAACATAGGTCCGATCATGTTGGGATCGGACACGAGTTTGTAAAAAATCTGGATCATTTCCTGCACGGCAAAATCCTGCTGATCAAGTGTTTCCGCCTCTAGCATATTCAGGCCGATGGGCCTGTCAACATCCGCGGGATCAAAGAGAATCACATCTTCCGCGCGGCTCTCCGGCACGGTTGCCAGCACGTCTTCAACAAGGTCGCCGTTCGGGTCAACGACGCACACGCCGTGTCCCGCCGCAATATCCTGGCGCGCCATCTCGGCAAGGAGTACCGATTTTCCCACACCCGTCATACCGATAACATAGGCGTGACGGCGACGGTCTTCAGGCAATAGGTAAATATCGTGGTCTTCTCCGCGATAGCTGTTTTTTCCCAGAAGAACGCCTGCGGTCGGTAGATCGGATGGCGCGGGTGCGCGCTTGGCGCCTAACCATACAATGTTCGGTGTTTCGGTTGAGGGAAGCGGAAAATGGTAGACAGTCGCAAGCTCTTCGGCATTAAAGATGATGCGGTATTTGTCTTCATAAATACGATAAATAAAATCATCAATGAGTTTGTTTCTGCCGCGCGCCATGACCGGCACCACGCGCTCAAACGCATTGCCATATTCATAGATATTGTATTGCGCAAATGCGTCGGTAATTGCCTGCAGGTACGCTTTGGTTTGCTCGGGCGTAGGTGTCGCGACCACAACGCGAATGTTGACATCCAGTCCCGCTTTACTTGTTTTTTCTTCCAACCCCCGCACCATTTCTTCTTCCATGGGTGAGAGGCGGTAAATTTCCGCTTCTTTTTTTTGTTCGTAGGGATAATGTTTTTTTACTCCCCCGTGTAAAAAATCGCTTCCCGGCTGTTTCATGATGCCGCCCCAGCCGGACTTACCCCCTTTACCCATCGCTTCTTTGAGATTTTTTCCCTGGAGCATCGCGCTCGCCACTTTACGGCCGCGGATGTGCCATTCCTTCTTTGCGGATCTTACCACGAACTGAATGGCGGCACCCGAGTCTTTGTCCAGTTTGCTTAACGCGTTGGTAAGTGCGTTCAAAGGGTCCGACTGCATTTTAAGGTAGGTGTTAATGGGAAACATGTTCTCCCGCCGCAGTCTCAGGTACGCGCCTTCAATAGCACTCTGCGGCGAAAAGATATTGTAGTCCTCCACAAGCGTCATTTCCGCATCCGGATAATGCGCCAAGAGTTGTTGTTCCAGAAAGCGTGAAAGATAGCGCGGCGTTACTACATAAAAATAGATATGGCCTTTGTGCGCCACCATTTCAAAAGACAGATGATCCGTTCTCCCGAATATCATGGCATTAAGTCCCCGTTGCGCCTTTAGCCCGCCGAGATTGCTCGCGAATCCTTCCATAAGGGCAATGCCCTCTTGCATCTGTTGCAGCGTTAATTCCTCATGCATGGATTTGGTTGTTTCTTTCGGTACGCGCACCAAAAAAACCGTTTCATCAAGTGATGAGGGAATATTATGAACCTTGCGCACGTGGTGACGAAACAGTAAAAAACCGGCGATCGCCTCCGCTATGCACAGCAATACGATGCCAAACATGGCAAATATGAGGAAAATGAAAGACACAGTAGTACAATGAAACAATGACAATGACCCTAACAGCGGTAACAACAAATCTTGGTGTTATAGCTCTGCCGACGGTTATGGTTTATCCTTCCGCAATCTAAATATTTTCTCCGCTTTAAGCTTTGCTTCCTGTTCAATAAAAAATTGATTCACGCCCGGAATGACCTGTAGCCATTTGATAATAACCTCGCGAATTTGCGATAGCGTACTCTTTGCCTTTTGTAGAATCTGCTGTATGCTGCGCGCCGCTTCTTCCGCTCTGGCCTTAAATACAGGCTTCACGTCCGGCGGAAGTTGAAAATAAATTTCCTGCATATCCTGTTCCAGTATTTTTTCTATCAATCCCAAGGGAATGATGGGTATGCCTTGCGGAATGTCGGATGGTTGATTCTCCGCAGAGGCGGTTACCGACGCCACAGGAGTCCCGATGCGCTGTTCGGTTTCAGGAGTATGCTGCTTGGTTTCGGGATGTTCGCGCGGCGGCAGTACTTCCGCACTCCTCTCTCCGCCTGATACAGGCACACGTTCCTTGGTGCCTATAGGCTCCGCTTCAACTCCACGCAATTTACGTAACGGGTTGTACATAGACAGATGCAGTATACCATAATTTCAGTTTATGCGCCAAGTATGTTTCTATTTTGTTTACCTGGTAAAAATGTGCTATACTGCTATCTGGAAGAAAGAAGTACCCTACTTCCAATGTATTTTCCTATGCCAATCAATACCTTGCAAGCAACGACCACGTGGCACAACGTGGATCGCACCGGCAAAATGGAAATTGAGTGGCTGCGCAAAGCATTCGCCTTCCATCCGTTGGATTTGGAAGATTGTGCAGGTTCCGCTCAACGACCTAAGTTAAGTATATATCAGGAGTATCTGTTTATGATTCTCCTTTTTCCCGTGTACAATAAACATGCCCGCGCTATAGAACAGGCGGAAATTGATTTTTTCATCAACGAACACTTTCTCATCACCGTCCATCGCAATGAGTTTCCCGTCATTAAAAGATTTTATGAAGAACTTTCCGCGTCCGATACGGTACGTACAAGATTTTTAGGAGAAAACTCCGCGGTGCTGTTGTATGAGATTTTGGATCGCTTGTTGGAATACTGTTTTCCCATGCTGGATCATACCGATCTGGATATTAAGAATATTGAAATGAATATTTTTACGGGGAATGAAAAACAGATGGTCGGCGAAATTCTCACCGTAAAAACCAGTATTGTCAACTTTCGCAACACCATGTCGGCGCACCGCAATATCATCAAGAACCTGATGAAAGCAAACGCAAAATTTTTTGACACGGATACGCTGAAAGTATACTATCAAAATTTGGTAGACCTGACGGTGAATATTTGGGACATCCTTGCGGCACAGCGCGAAACAATTGACGCACTGCATGCAACTAACGAGTCGCTCATATCTTTTCGCTTGAACCAAGTCATGAAAACACTGACTATTTTTTCGGTTATCGTTTTTCCCCTTACCTTACTAGCGGCAATTTTTGGGATGAATGCCGTCGATATGCCGCTGGTCAACAGTCGTTACGGGTTTTGGTATATCGTTACCATTATGCTGGTTGGCACTATTGGCATGTTCACCTATTTTAAACGGAAAGGATGGCTCAAGTAAAACGTACGCAGCCTGCAGCGAGAAGTGTGTACATAGCTCTGTTGTTACGGTGAAACACACGATAGTACGTACCGATTTCACGTTGACAAAAACATAGCCGCGGGCTATGTTTTTTAGCTCGTTGTGCCCCATGCTCATTAACACTGCAGCAACATCTCTTATAAGGAGCACCGCATGAAATTTCTCTGCACACCTTCCAAACTGCTCTTTCTTTGCTCATGGATGTTTTTCTCTTTCTCGTATAGTGCATATAATGATGCGCCAGATGCAACTATCCCCGAGCGAGAAGTGGAGTTGCACATTCTCAATCATCATCCCCAGCCCATGATCTGTATCCGCGTTTATCAGGAAGACAGAAATTCGTACATTGAGTTTTACGAATATGGACTGCACAATAGGCGGCCGCGGTTGGATAAGGTGGTAATAGTAAAGGAGCAGGGTATTACCGTATTTGAGCGTGATGCTGTGTATCAGGAAATATGGCAGAATTGGGAAGACGAGTATCTGCTATTACGGGAGAAAGAACTGGGCAAGCAGAGAGTAACGGATCCGTGGTCCCACTTACGAAAAATACGTGAGGCATAAAACCCAAACATCTCGCAAAGGAGATTTCTTATGGAAAACGAAATACCTTTCTTGCATAGAAGCGGCTATTGCTCTTATGACGGACCTGCATCATTTGCTCTTATCAGAGAACCAGAGTCCACCGAAATTCAAAAAATTTCTACGCCTCGAGGACGGCGAGTTACCGTACAAGAGGGCGTAGTTCATGTGCCATACGTACATATCATAAAAAAAGAGACTGTGTCATTACACATCACTGATGTGCAGGACAAACCGCTTCCCTGGGAGTCGGACGCTATTCGTGTCATCACCAACCCGAATAGTAATAAAATCATTTGGATAAAGCAGTAACGCTTCACCTTATCCAGCTTACAAACAATTCTCCGCAAAACACTTGCCGGAGATTTTTTTATCATAATACCTGCCCGGATTACTTGGAAACTTGCTTTCCAAGTAGGGTATAGTTCGCTAATATGCACTCCACGTCCTCAAGTGTTGCAACCCGTACCAGTTGTTGCCGCACGTGCGATGCTCCAGGAAAACCGCGGAAATAATTCACCAAGTGCTTGCGCAATTCAATAAGCCCATGCTGTTGCTTTGTTGCAAAAAGATACCATGCATGAGTACGCGCAACTTCTTTAACCTGTTCCAACGTGTATTCCTTATAGACGCCTGTAGCAAAATATGATTTTATCTGCTCAAATATCCACGGCTTGCCGAAGGTACCGCGCCCCAAAGCCACGCCATCAGCTCTCGTTCGTTGAAGCACCTCTTTGGCATCTTCGGGCTTCATGATACCGCCATTTGCCAAAACAGGAATATCTCCTACGAGTTCTTTAATTGCCGCCACCTGGTCAAAATTTATACCTCCGGTAAACCCTTGCTCATACGTTCTGCCATGAACAGTCAGCGCCGCAAGGGGCAGGTCTTTGATACGCTTTACAAAATCAACCGCGCTTGCGTCTTTGACACTGATCCGCAGTTTGAGTGATACCGGCAAATCGGTTGCTTCCACCGTACTTTTAATAATACTCCTCGCTACATCCGGTTGTAAAAACAATGCGGCGCCAGCCCCGTGGTTAAATACTTTTTTCGCGGGACAGCCGAAATTAATATCAATGCCGTCTGGCTGCAGCTCTTGCGCTATCTTTTTCACACTCGCAGAAAAGTGCTCCGGTATTTTGCCAAAAATCTGCACCACATACGGCCGTTCCCGCTCATCAAATCGCAAAAGCTCTAGGGATTTTTTTGAGTTGTAATACAGGGCGGTCGTATGCACGAATTCAGACACCACCACATCCGCTCCGTGCTGACGGCACAACAGCCGAAACGCCGAATCGGTATATCCCGCCATCGGCGCAAGCGTTACAATGGGTTTTTGTAAATTTTTCCAAAAGTTTTGCATAGTTTGCGTTACCAGGATCTCTAGCGATACTACCCGATACCTTCAATTTATGCAACGTCTTGCAAGTCAAAGCGCTACATACACGATCCCCACTCTCCCCCGACACTAATCTACCCAGATAGTAATCTACCCAGATAGTAATGTATCACATTCCTACGATCGTAGTTTGGTGTAACATTTTTTCAATTTCTGATAACAAACGCGATCTGGGTGGTCGCGTTTGTTATGCAGGATATGGACTCTTTGTTTTTTCCGTATACAGGTCGTGTTACATTTCTCGTAACTTGTGCATCTCTATGGCTCCCTCTCGTATGTCTTCAACCGTAAATCCAAGCTGCGCTATTTCTTTTCGTAACGCATCACTTGCTGCCCAGTCTTTTTTCTTTCGCGCATTTTCCCGTTGCGCAACAAGCTTGCTAACTTCTTTGGGAACAACCGGCGGCTCCACTTCCGCAAAGCCAAGCCCCAGCACTTTGTCTATATACACCATACTGGCTTTCTTTGCGCCAGCCGGATAATCAGATTTTACCAAATCCCAAAGCAGAGCCAATCCTTTTGGCGTGTCCAAATCATTATGCACCGCCTCCAAAAACTTTTCTTCATACTCCGCGCAACCGATGGACGGTTTACCAAAATCTTGCGCGTAGCGGTACAGCTTATCCAGTGCGTGTTGCGCGCCCGCAAGCGCCTCAAAGGTAAAATTCAGCTTGGTACGATAGTGTGCTCCAAGCACCATGTAGCGATATGCCAAAGGCGAAAATCCCCTTTTCTCAAGTTCACCCAAAGTTACAAAATTCCCCTCGGATTTTCCCATGCGCTTCTCATCTATCACCAAAAATTCGCCGTGCAGCCAGTAGTTGACAAACGGCTTGCCGGTAACCGCTTCGCTTTGCGCTATTTCATTGGTGTGGTGTACCGGCATGTGGTCAATACCGCCGCAGTGCAAATCAAACGTCTCACCAAGATGTATCATGGACATGACCGAACACTCCAGGTGCCAACCAGGAAAACCGACACCCCACGGACTTTCCCACTCCATAGCCCGCTCTCCGGGATGCTTGGAAAATTTCCACACGGCAAAATCAGTCGGGTTCTTTTTCTCCCCAAGCGCAATGCGGCTTCCGGGACGCAACTGCTGCGCATCAAGCCGTACAAGTTTGCCATAATCATGTACTTTGCTCGTATCAAAGTAGACACCATCCGAGGTCTCATACGTATAGCCCTTTTTCTCAAGTTTTTTTACAAAATCAATTTGTTCGGCAATGGTCGCCGTTGCTTTCGGCATCACATCCGGTTTTATGATATTGAGCCTTTGCAGGTCGTTCAAGAACGCTCGCGTATAAAAATCAGCTACCCCATACGCGGTCTTCCCCTCCTTCTTTGCTTCGCGTTCTACTTTGTCCTCACCCTCATCTGCATCTGATGTTAAATGTCCCACATCCGTAATATTCATGACATGCTTGACCGTATAGCCGTCAAGCGTCAGCACACGCTTGAGCACGTCCTCAAATATGTAGCTGCGTAAATTGCCGATATGCGCGTAATGATAGACGGTAGGACCACACGTGTAGAGACCCGCGTGATCTTTTTTTATCGGTACAAACGGTTCTTTTTTTCGCGTCAGGGAGTTATAAAGTACAACGGTCATATTAGAATAGTGACTCGCTTCCGGTTATCACAGTGTAGATAAAACTGATGATCGGCACAATCAGCTGAAAAAAGAAAAATATGAATATGAGGAGAAAGAAGACGCCGTATTGTTCAAACAGCATTTTAAAACGTAACATTTGCGGCGAGTCGGGCAACAGTGCGTACAGAACCTTTGAGCCATCCAAGGGAGGTATCGGCACCAGGTTAAATACCATGAGCAGTACATTGGCATACACAATAATACTCAACAAAAGCGTAAAATTGCTCGGTGGTAAAAATCGTATCATGAGACCGACCGTAACCGCAATCGCCAAATTCGCCAATGGTCCCGCAACACCAACCCACGCGGCATCGCGCTTTGGGTTGCGCAGATTATAGGGATTGTAGGGAACCGGTTTAGCGTAGGCAAAGAGAAACGGGATATTGCTGATAATCATGAGCATCGGCAACAAAATAGTACCAACCGGATCAATATGCGCAATGGGGTTTATTGTGAGACGTCCCGCATAGCGGGCCGTAGGGTCTCCCAGTTTATCCGCCATCCAGCCATGCGCATACTCGTGCATAATGGCTGAAGGTACAATCACGAGAAAAAAGAAGAGGAGAAGGATAGTTGTGGACATAGAGAGATAGGATACGTTAGCAGGATAGAGGATGTATGGACAAATTACTCCCCTAGGCTATATAGTATGAACGTTTTGATATCATTTTGTCAACGTGTTGTCAAAATAATTGATATGTGCTACACTCATTGGCGAGCTTTTCCAGCGTACATGATATACTAAAAAAATCCACCCTTATACCTCTATGGCAGGAAGAACATGTGCGGTATGTGGGCGCGGCAGTTTGCGCGCCAAGAGCCGCAGCCATTCCAACATTGGCACGTTACGCCGACAACATATCAATCTACAGACAAAAACCATTGACGGCAAAAAAACCAAGGTTTGCACGTCGTGCTTGCGAAATTTACAGAAAGCCGCTTAACACAAGATAAAAATTTTACATAAAACCGCCCCGATGCGCAGTCGGGGTGGTTTGTCGTCTGCATGACAGTTTGCAGACGCCCTGGGCAGGGTAAAGTTGGTGCGCAACGATCTTATTCCGTAACAAACGTATCTTCCGTACTGGTTGCGCTGTTGCCGGATACGTCTGCAGACTGGACAATAAAGTAGTATGTGGTACTTGCCGTAAGTCCAGTCAGGTTGATACTGTGACTTGTTACGAGCATCACATTTTGTACCGTTTCGGTTGAGGTTGCCGTCGTGAGGCTTTCCAGCGCATATACGACGCGGCTCGTACTTGACTCATTCGTTGTCCAGAGAATCTGCGCGGTAGTCGTACTCGGAGTTGCGGTAAGAGTACTTACAACTGGTGGTGTCACATCTGCGAGCATGTCCGTGGCAAAAGAATATTGGGTACTCGTCGCACTAGTACCATGCCCATCAACCGCAGTCACCTTGTAGTAGTAAGTTGTGGCGGGCGTTAAACCGGAAAGGGTAATCGCGTGAAACGTTACCATTGATGCATTGTTGACAACTGAATTTGAAGTTGCCGTTGCCAGACTTTCATCCGCAAAGGTAACGCTGCTCGTACTGTTCTCATTGGTCGTCCACGTAATAACGGCTGTTGATGTTGCCACATCGGAAGATACAGCGCTGATCACCGGCGGAGTGGTGTCGTCCGCGCCAACTCCGGTGGTCAAGGCATGTTCAGCACTCGTTGCCATATTTCCCGAACCATCAGACGACGCAACTATGAAGTAGTAGGTGGTACTCGGCACAAGACCATACAGATTAACACTGTGTGCCTGCACTGGTGTGCCGTCATGAACTTCCAGGGTCGTCGTTGCACTTGCCAGATGACTCTGCGCGTAGCGTACAACACTCTTGCTGTTCTCATTCGTAATCCATGTAATGCGTGCGCTTGTTGACGATGCGGAATATCCTATACCGCTTATTACCGGTGCGGCAGTGTCATCCTGATCGCCGTCATGTGTGCATGCGCCGACCGTATCTCCGTGCGTCAAATGTGCTGCTGCTGCGGATTTGCCAACCGTTAGGGTACGCGAGTCTTCAGTATCTCCGGGGGGTATGTGGCAGATCGTAACTTTCTTCTCATGCGCATTGCCGGAGTCGTTGACGGCTGCAACACATTGTTCAAGCAAATCAGTTCCAATGGCACCAATTTCTAGTCCAAGGTGCGCAATTCGCTTTTGGAGGCGCCATACCGCTCGATTGAGCCACTGGCACTCTTGCATCTGCCTAGCTTGCGCATGCGCAATCTGCCGAATATGCCTAAAACCCAAATCATCACCAATTGTGGGGTTCGTATCCTCTTCCGCTTCGGGGTCGTAGTCAGTTGTTGAAGCTATAGAGTTCCCAACGGTATAGTTCACAAAAAACGCATCCGGCACGTCATCAACCAGCAAATTCCATTGGTCACCATAAAACTTTCTTGCAAGAGATTCCGTGGTAATCCAGCGCAACACGCCGTTTTGTGACACCGCGTAAACTCTGGGATCGGTTTGTATTTTCACCAAGAGCGCACCGGGTCTGTAACGTACATTGCCGGCAAGCGGCAGTTGGGCGAGTTGTTGGTCACGCACTTGTTCAACGACCAAAAAATCATCAAACCAGCTCTTGAACGTCTTTTCGTTGGGAAAAACATAGCGTTTCCCGTCCGCACCTACATAGTACAGTGTAGAGCCGGACCCCTGAATAATCTGCCCGATGAGCTGGTCTTCGGCATGAACCACAGTGCCCATGGTAAGCGCGGGAACCAACATCATCGCCATACAAAAATAGATAAACATTCTTTGTAACATAGCATGAGAGTTATGTTTCGCACAGTCTTAGCCTTTCTTGCAAAGATACCTGCAAAACGTCTGAAAATAAATAAAATAAAGTTGTGTGAAGATTGCACAATGCAGTATGCCACCGCACCCCAAAAACGTTACACGATGTAATTTTGCCGATCAATCAACCTCCCGCATACCGATATGGCGTGCGGGTGGTCATTCATCATACCCTATCCCTATGTACGGTTATTCTTCAATAATTAAATTGCCCTTCATACCCATTTCACGATGCCGTCCAACACTACAGTAATATTCAAACGTACCGACCTTATCCGCAACAAATTCAACAGAGGATGTGTTGCTGGTCATTACTTGTTCGGTAGCCGCATTAAACTCATCCACCACCCAGTCGTGCAAGCCGTCCTGGCTGGTAAGAACAATTTTTACCCGGTCACCTTTCTTGACGCGAATTTCATTCTGCGAAAACGCGAAGTTTTTCCCTGTAAGATTGATGGTTTTTACAGATTCTGCCATGGAATCACCCTCCGCATTTTCTCCATCTTGCGTCATACTATCCGTTGCTCCTTCCGGATTTTCAGTATTTTCTTCTTCCATGGTATTTGTTGGATTGTTCTCCGGTAATGCTTGGGGCATTGCGTCTCCCGAGGAAGTTTCTTCTATCGTGGTACCTCTCTGCACTTTATCCTCCATGATATTCTGCCCGTCTTTTTGCCAGTTATACGCATACGCGCCGCCAACAATCACGACAATGGCAATAACGACACCAATGAGCAAATTCTTTTGTTGCATACTGATAAATCTTAAAAATTAAAACAGGAATTATTCCTGCTTAGAAAATATAGCTGTCTTTACATACTGGGTCAACACCCGCGTCTGTGGATAACACAAACTTACAAACATCCCTTTGCCTTGAACAGATCTATGACGTTCGGTGTCTCACCCTTTTTGATTTCGTCTACGCGAGCTTGTCCGAGTTTTTGCGTAAAACACTCTTCCATCTCGGGCGAAATTTCAGTTGGCAGCTTTGCCGTATCAATGCCAAATTTTTCCAGCACTTGCTTTTGTTCAGCGGAAAGAAGTATAGGGGTAGAGCTTGTGGCAAGATTTTCCGCATCCGTGGCTTGCGTGCTCGTTGTGGCTGTCATATCCTGTTGCCGGTTCTGCAGGTACGACGTTACTATTGGCATCATGGTCGAGCGTATGTTGAGCGGATTGCGCACCGCTACAAAAACAAGAAGCGCAACTGTTGCCGCGCCAATAAGCGCGAGCAGGAATATGATAAATTTTATCAGCATGTTGAACATACCGTTAAGTTTTTAATTTTGTGAAACGTAGATGCTTTTTATATTTTGCGCTTTTTTCCGTCCCCGCCGAAGCGTTATTGCCATCCATACAAGCTCGTCCAAAAATTGAGCTGTGCGAACGGCATATGTTTTTTTATCCTTCAATACCCCTTTTGCAGTAAACACGTCCTGAACAAAGGGGAAATGCAAATCCAGTTTTATGGCAACCAAGCCAAGTGTGCGTACCACTGGCAACAACGATTCTATCACCCGCGTCCCTCCCCATGGACCGTTGGATACCCCAACCATACCGACCGCTTTATGATGATACTCTTCCAAGAGTATATCTAAAACTGATTTTAAGCTTCCCGGATAGCCGTGGTTGTATTCAGGTACCACGAGCACCAAGCCGTCCGCACGCACGATGTTGTTGCGATACTCGGCATGCCGATCTTTGAGACGTATGCCGTAGTCGCTGTCCAGCAACACAAAGGTGCGCACGTCAATCAATTGGGTTGTGGCATCTTGACGTTTGTTCAGTGCTGCCACGACATATCGTGCCACATTTTCGGTTTGCCGTCCTTCGCGGTTGGTACCTAAGATAACGGGTATGAAAAGTTTTGCAGTCATACCTATGTATATACTTATACGTGTGGGGTGATGATGCTCACGGCATAAATAACCGCGACACCCAAAAGCAACCATCCCGTGTGCATGATCACGTTATGCGCATTTTTTTCGTCGTCCAATTCTGGAATAAGGTCGGATGCGGAAAGATAAATAAAATTTCCCGCAGCAAAGGCCGCCATAAAAGGAATAAGATGTGAAAAATGCTGCCCAAAAAAATAAAACACGATACCCCCAAGCACTGCGGTTAAAGCAAAGAGGAAATTAAAAAATAGTGCCCTCGCTTTGGACATGCCCGCATAGAGTAATATGCCGAAATCTGATATTTCTTGGGGTATTTCGTGTACTATCACGGCAAGTGTGGTAATAACGCCTATTCGCATATCCAGCATAAACGCGGTTGCTATGAGAAAGCCGTCAACGATATTATGAACACCATCGCCAATTAAATTGGTTAGCACCAGATGTTGTTTCGCATTCGGGTCTTCCGGGTCATGGTCTATGCAACGACAATGGTGCCAGTGCAGATATTTTTCTAAAATGAAAAACAGGAGAAAACTTACCAGAGCCATCATAAAAACCGCACGCGCATCTTCCACACCTTCTACCGCTTCCGGCAGCAAATCCAAAAATGTTACTGCCAAAAGCGCACCGGCAGCTAAACTGATCAATTTTTTCAGCATCCCATCCTTAAACACTGCATTGCGATATACCGCCACGATGCCGACAAACGAAATGAGGCTTACGAGTACCGTTGCGCTAACAATGTATATGATAAGCATAAAATTTCCAGGAGAAAAACTTACTCAAGCAATGGTCAGTGCAATAATATACGTAAGTGCCAAACGATCGCACATCAAAATATTGTTTTTTTTATTGTTTGCAACCATAGAACGCTCATTGGGCAATAAAGCATCCTATTTTTGTATTCCAAACCGTCCCTTGGGGACACTGGCAACCTGTATCGCATGTTTCGCACCTTGCCATTGGCGGGCAGATAGGACAATCTTTTAAATCAAAAAACCCTCTCGTTTTATTGCACAAATCTTCCTCCGGGCTTCTCTCATGTATCGCCTGGAGTGCATCATATATCAATGTAAAAAGGTTGTTCAATTCTTTTGGTACAATCGCGTCAGCGTGCACTCTGATGGTTTGTTTTTTCCCTTCGACTGCGATCTCCCATATGGTAGACGGCACATCCGGAACGTTTCCACTTCCGTATGTATTGGCAAAAGTGATGCGACGGGCATCAACCAAAGCTTGTCCTATCGCCTTTATTTCACTTTCCGTCATGGTAAAACTCTCTCTTGAAATCAAGGGTTCTGTGAGTAATTCACCACTCTGTCGGTAGAGAGCACGTATACTTACCACTCTACCTCTATCCGTGATAGTTGTTTCTTTATGTGTGTAATTTGGAAATGTTCCTTCGTCTATGATGCGTATGCTAAATTTTTTCGTATTATCATCCGACGACATATACAAGGATGTATTGTACGTTTGCACGCGATGCCACCCATACCACAATACCGCACCTCCCATACACATGCTAAGTAGTATCACGAATGTGATACTTGTACGCGTGATATACATAAAAATATACCTACCACATCCTCCTACACCCTATATAGTATAACATGTGTACAGAGTAACACTAAATAAACCCATTTTTGAGCTTATATTTTTGCAAATTGAA
>PEYJ01000003.1 GCA_002774425.1 Parcubacteria group bacterium CG08_land_8_20_14_0_20_48_21
ACTCCTCTCGCGTGAGTTCTTTTTTCCACTCTTCTTCGGTTTTATAGATTTTTTCTTCGGTCATATATACTACAGCATTACCTAATTAAGTAACTCACTTCTTGATATTTTTTTAAAAGTACGCCAAGTACGGCAAAAATACTGGAGAAACCCAAGACAAAAAACAAGCTATTGATAAAAATCTTCGCACGCTGTTTAGCACCGCTTTCTTGTAAAGAAGCACCAGACAAATAGGCTAAAAACCCTGGTACAATGGGCAATACGCACGGTGAAAGAAAAGAAACCAGTCCCGCAACAAGCGCTACACCAAGAGATACGTTATCAACCATAGGTATAGGAAATTAAGTATGAGTCGGTTATCCACAGTATAGTGCAAATAAAAAATATGTCAAGTTTACTTTACATTCCATATTTCCCCTGTAACAATCCGCAATATAATTATACCGGCGCGTCCGCACTGGCCACAACATCTGATGGTAACATGAAATCCTCGTTAGAGGTGGCAAGCTGCCCGCATGCGCCCCGCACTTCCCGTCCATGGCGGTACCGTATTGTCGCTTCTATTCCCGCTTTCTGCAGCACATTGGAGAAATAGTGCATGCGCTCTTTGGTGGCGGATGCGTACATACCCGTTGCATTGTACGCTATCAAATTTACCATGCACAAACGCCCTGTAAGGAGCTTTGCCAATGCGCGCGCGTGCGTGTCTGTGTCATTCACGCCCCCGAGCAACAGGTACTCAAACATCACTTTTCTGTGAGTCGCCTGCGTATAGGCATCAACTCCGGCAAGCAGCGCCGTAATGGTATACGATCGGGAAACGGGCATAATCATGCGGCGGGTTGCATCATCTGGTGCATGCAATGATAGGGCAAGATTGACTTGCAGAGGCTCCTTCGCAAGACGCTGAATTCCCTTGAGTATGCCGCACGTTGAAAGGGAAATATGCCGCGCGCCAATGTTCAGCCCATCGTGATCATTGAGGACGCGCACCGCTTCCAGTACGTTGTCGTAATTCGCAAACGGTTCTCCCATCCCCATAAATACGACATTGCTCACGCGCGCGCATTCTGTTTTAAGATACCGCGCAAACAGTACCACTTGTTCCACGATCTCATACGGCTGCAAACTTCTCAAGAGTTTCATTTTACCTGTGGCGCAGAACGTGCAACCCATGGGACATCCTACCTGGCAGGAAACACAAACCGTATTGCGACCATCGCGGCGGCGCATCAGTACCGTCTCAATACGCTTTCCGTCAGCAAGCCGTATCAGCGCTTTTACCGCACCGACATTTTTGTCGGGAAAAAGTTCCGCGCTGATGCGCAAAGAACAATTTTTTTGTAATTTTTCGCGCAGTTTTTTTGGTAGCGCAGTAAGATCATTCCAATCTTCCGCAAGATCAACAAAAACACCCAGCTTGATCTGGCGGGCGCGATAGTGTGGTTCGTCTTGTATGCACAAAGGGAGAGTTGCAAGATCCATAATGAAAATCTCTATAAATTATTCCATGGGTAAATCCCAAGAAAAGAAATACGCTATTTGCGCTCCTTGCTATAGATATGCCCGCCGAGCTTGCCCAATAACATAAGCGCCAATGCCGCTACCAGCCACGGATCCAGGCGCGCGTATATGGTTTGATGGATGATACCCGCGACGAGTGTTCCGGTGCCCAAGAGATAGCCAATACGTCCTGCCAACATGGCATGGAGTTGCTCCCGTTCATCACGCGCGAGCTCTTTCCAAAGCAGCCCGGCGAACAAGGCAAAAACCACTACAAAACCGGCGAGCAGCAGATAGACAAACGAGTGTGGCATGAACAGCATGAAGGGATCCAAAAAGAGCGTCGCGAGTATAATGAAAATTATAGAAATGGAAACTTCATTACAGATAGTGGACAGGGTCTTCATAGATTTTATACTAGGGTAAATATTTTTTCCACGGGTTGTTGAAAGTGGCGTGCTATCTTCAACGCAAGCAAAACTGAAGGCGTATAATTCCCCTTCTCAATGGCAATAATCGTCTGGCGTGTTACGCCAACTGCGTTGGCCAACTCTTCTTGCGTCGCTCCGTTACGCATACGGAGCGTATAAACCTTGTTTTGTATGGTTTCTTGCATATGGAGCGAGTATAGCATACACACTGTGTATAGTCAACTTGACATATTGTAAAGTCTGCTTTACAATATGTATGCTGCAACAGGAAAGGTCGAGATAGTGCGATAATGTTATCTTTATTTACTCTCATACACCTATATGCCACATGCACATGCACTTTCACGGTCTCTCGCCTTGACAGGAGTATGCGCGATAGCGATTTTCGCGATGTTTGCCTCCGTTTCTTTCGCACTCGCGGCTCCGGTTGAAATGACGGGCGCATTCGTTTGTCCTGTCATCACGAGTGATGCCGTAGGCGAGCACAACCCGCAAGCCGGACCGCTCGGCGCAACCGGTGATTACACGGTCGTACCGGAAACAGCAAACAGCGGCAATCTCGTCGTACCTGTTACGACGACAAACGGCGATGGAGCAGGCACGCCGGGAGGCGACCATGCTGTACCTGGCGACACCGACTACACCGCTATTTGGGCGAAATAGAAATAATTTCTCCCCTACACGTACACCCCGTTTCATGAGCGGGGTGTTGTGTTATTTTTTTTTGAGCAATGTATGCGCATTATGCTCGGGCAATTGAAATTTAATGATTTTTACCAAAGCATCCGGTGTAACGAGCGATTTATTTTATAGCGCACTACCCTATTTCTTGAGCACCTTGAACGCGTGCATCCATTCATTATGTAAGAGTCCCGGTATACACCACAACATACATAAGGGTTCAATGGCGCGCGCGGCTGTCGCTTTGCCCATGTCTTCAACGTCCCAACCGAAGGCGCGCACGATTGTGGCAATTTCCTTTTTCGCATCCGCATCGTTGCCGCAGATGAACATGGACGGGGTTGTGCCGAATTGCGGATTGATAAAATGCGCATTTCCGACACTGTTAAATGCTTTGACGAAATGTGCTTGGGGTGCAATATTTTGCAGACGTTCCATGAGCGACTCATCAAGATTCGTGAAAAACTTCAAGACACCGTCAACCGGCGGCACATCCGCAATAGGATTGGTTACATCCATCACGGTTTTTTCCTGTAATGCGGATATGACTTCCGTTACAACACTCTCCGCCGCGGTCCCCTTAAGCGCCATAACCACGAGATCACCTATTTTTGCGGCATCCGCATACGCAAGTACCTTTGACCCTTCCAACGACGGGTCTTGCCACTCCATCGTTTTATCCGGATGGTGCGTGCCAAAGGTTACGGAATAGTCGTTCTTCAGGAACCCAACCGCAAGCTTTTGTCCTACCTGTCCGGTTCCTAATATTGCGATATTTTTCATAGATATATGGGTTAATAAAATAATCAATTTACCGACTCTGTACGTCCTGCGGACGTACAGAGTCAAAAGATTTGCACAAATTACTTGTCTGCAAAATACACGGTAAATTCCACCGCATCATCATATTCCGGCAATCCAGACGGGTTGTCTTTTTGTAAAATGAGTGCGCCACGTTTGCTAAAATCGCCGATATTTTCCGGTTTTATAAATTCAAGATTCCCCTCAAATGGCACAAAGTTTTCGGTCATCCAGTCGTCCAATGCCATTGCGTACCCTTGCGCAATAATTCTGCCGTCCCAGTCCGTTAACACCAGCGGAAAACTCGCCTCAAAATACCATGTTCCTCTTGCTAGCCCTTTTACCGTGAGTGGCGAGGTTACGCTTGTTTCTGGAAGCGGCTCGGTTACGACGATATTATCCGTCACGTATTCCTGCGAAATCGTTTGGGTCCCCGGAACACTCCTTTCGGGCGTTTGTTTATTTGCAATGGGTGTTTGCGGCGTTTCCCGATGCACCACATACCGCATGCCACCTGCGGCAAGCGCGGCAAGTACTATAACACCTATGTTGATACCAATGATTTTTTGTAACATAGAGCGGCTGTATAGAGAGTATCGTACCCTCATTTTCAAGGAAGCGTAAACCGCCATACATCTCCAAAGCACCGGATTATTCTTCTTTAACCCAATCCTTTTTCAATCTTCAGGGTTTTCATCATCCTGTGCATTTGCTGGGGTAATGCTTATATCCGGAACCAAATTCCCCTGGGAGTCAATGATCTTTTTGTTCATGAGATTTCCAACCTCAACCCTTTTTGCTTCTACCATCGCGTTATAGGTTCTTCCTGCAACGACCACGCGGGCTTGCATGTCGCTTTGTATGGTTACATCAGTTGCGGCGTAATAGCCACTGCTCAAATTTTCCCGTGACCGTATCAGGTGGTCAGTGATGACATACTCCCCACTCTCCAATACCCCGTTACCACTCGTGTCAATCGCCACATTGAGCTTATCACCTGCCTTTAAATCCGAAACAAAGGGAATTTGTATGAGCAGTTTTCCCGTCTCAACACCACCGCCTGTATAGACCGTAACGTATACGATATTATTTTCCGGCTGCCCAAGCACGGGAGTATTGGTTGTGCGCTGCGGGGCATAGCGCTGCCATACAATAATTCCCGCTACAATGACAATGGCTAAAAAGAGAAGTTTTTTCATGGCGCTGTACCTACTATTCTCTTATGCGTACGAATAAGAGAATAGATTTTTGCAAATATTTCCTACTTTTTGACCAACGTGCCGTTTTGGTATGCCACAAAAGCCTCTTGCAATTCCTCTTGCGTATTCATGACCATCGGACCGCCCCAGGCAATAGGCTCGCCTAGCGGCTCTCCGGCAACCAATAAAAACCGTGCGCCGCCCTCACCCGCTGAAACTTGGATAGTACCACTCTGAGTTTCAGTTAGTATAACACTTGGTGCAACAGAAGCCAAACTATCACCAACCTTTACCAACCCCTGAAAAACATACAAAAAGGCAGTGTAATGCTTTGGTACAGTATAAGAAAAAAACTTCCGCGGTTTCACCGTTACATCTATATATATGACATCCACTACAAGATTCGTAACACTCCCCGGTGTTCCCGCATACATTCCCGCAATCACCTTAACCTCCGCGTCATCTTCTTTCACCACAGGAATCTCATGAGCCGTAATACCCCGATACCTCGGAGGCATCATTTTATCTTTTTTTGGAAGGTTGACCCACAACTGAAATCCCTGCGACTTCCCTTCAACCGCTTGCGGCAT
>PEYJ01000022.1 GCA_002774425.1 Parcubacteria group bacterium CG08_land_8_20_14_0_20_48_21
AAGGGCATTACCCCGATAAAAATAGTAGGAAGCTATGAGGAGGCCCCCGACCATACCTAGAAGTCCCCAGAGAAATTTTATTTTTACTACCTTGCGCAGTGAACCTTCAAACCCGAGCGAAACTGATCGGGAAAGAGCCGTATTCATTCCGGTGAGCGTCGTAACGCCTAAAATACCGACAAAAGAAATGATATACTTATACGCGCCGTAGCTTTCCTTGGACAAGAGATTGGCAAAAGCGATGGACAGGGCAAGCGAGGTTGCCATACCCACCACTTTATTAAAAGAAAGCCAAAAACCTCCATGCGTTAAATACACCATGTCCGTTTTGGTGTATTTTTCGCTCCAGCGGAGAAGGGTGTAGAGTTTGTTACGAAGGTGGCGGATCATGGAAACGGCTTGTATAAATATGGCAAATGCGTATACTTATCTCGTGTATCGCGTGGGAAAGAAAAATAACCTGCGTGAGGAAATGCTACCAACGAATCGTTAGTATCGGGACAGGGAAACATAACCGATAATATAACACTGGGAAACTACCATAAAAAAGATAAATGAACAACAGAGATGCGCAAAACATATTTGGTCGGTATCCGCGCTTACTGGTGACAGATGATGTGCTACAGGACGCGGCGCATATAGTTGAAGGATCCTACGCGCCGCTAACGGGTTTTTTGCGCGAACGTGACTATCTTTTCGTGTTGGATTCCATGCGTCTTGCAAACGGCGCGGTATGGAGCCTGCCAACGGTCATTGCGCTTACCGATACTGAACGCGAATATCTTGCCGCTGCTTCGGCGGTTGAAGTGGTAAACCGGCAAGGCGACGCGCGTGCCATCGTGCAAGATATTGAAATCTATCCGTATGACAGGGGAAAACAGGCACTGGCGGTGTTTGGCACAACGGACATGCGGCATCCTGGTGTCGCGCGATTATACCAACAGGGAAATTGGCTGCTGGGAGGTGTGGTTGCTACCGTTGAGCAACATAAGAAACCGTTTGCCGCTTTGGCGTATACGCCGGAACAAATGAAACAGCTCTTTGCGGAGCGTGGTTGGAAAACGATTGCGGCATTTCAGACGCGCAACGTACCGCATAGAAGTCACGAGTATCTGCAGCGTAAAGCATTGGAGGTTGTGGACGGATTGCTCGTGCATCCAGTGGTCGGCAAAAAGAAAACGGGAGATTTTACGGACGAGGCAATTGTTGGCGGATACGAGTTGTTGCTCACAAACCACTATACCCCCCGTACAACTGTATTAGGGGTGTTGCCACTTTCCATGCACTACGCTGGGCCGCGTGAGGCGGTGCACCACGCACTCATTCGCCGCAACTTTGGCTGTACACATATGATCATAGGACGCGATCACGCGGGTGTGGGATCATTCTATGACCCCTATGCCGCGCATCGGATCTTTGAACGGTTTACACCGCAAGAATTAGGTATCGGCATATTGGCATATGAGAATGTACACCACTGCCGGTCGTGCAATGATTTGGTGTATGGCGAAACGTGCGGGCACGGACCGGGAAACCGAGAATTTTTAAGCGGGACGGCAATGCGGGAGATGGTGCAAAACAAACAGCGTATTCCGGAAAAATTCATACGTGCTGAAATAGCGGAGTATTTATTGCGGCATGAGAATCCCTTTGTGCTATAGACACGAGTAACCACGCATACCAACACGAAGCATAACGCATAGAGTGTATGAAAGTGGACATCTGCCTTGTATCTCCTCCTGCCTACTGGACATACAGGTCTCTCGCGCGCATGACAGGAGTGGCGTGAGAAGGACAAGAGAAAATATTTATACGCAATGCCCAATATGCGGACATCGTAAGACCACTGGACTTACGATGTCAAGGAGTGCATGAATTCCCGACTGTGCGGGAATGACCAAGAAGAAGTGTGGGAAGGACAAAATCTCATTTCCAGCAAGGTATTCATTATATACAAGCAGGTTACTACGTGAGTATGGAAAGTGAAAAAAAATTTGTACTTTGGTTGACGGGACTTTCGGGTGCGGGAAAGACGACGCTTGCGCAAAGATTGCGCCAACAACTCAATGGTAAGGAAACGCGTGTCGTCCACCATCTTGACGGTGATGAGGTGCGCGCCGCGTCAAGAGAAAAGTTGGGATTCAGCAAGGAAGATCGGGACAAAAATATACATCTTGCGATTGGCTTGGCAAAGCAATACCAGGAGCAAGGGCTTCACGTTATCGCGAGCTTTATCTCTCCCTATAAGGAACATCGGCAATGGGGGAGAGAGTGGTTGACAAACTACATTGAAGTATTTGTGCATGCTCCTCTTGAAGTGTGCGAAGAACGTGATACCAAAGGCATGTACAAAAAAGCACGCCAAGGGGCAATTGCGCACTTTACGGGCATTGACGATCCGTATGAAGAGCCGGAGTCGCCTGATATTCACCTGCGGACGGATATTTTAACCGTTGACGAGTGTGTGAAAGAAATCCTGCAGTATCTTGAAGAGAGGGAGTACGAAGTACGGAGCGAGGAGTGAAAAATATGGATTCCCCGTTTGAACGGGAGAATAACAGAGGGAGGCGCGGGGATGACAGACAAGTCGTGTTAGGTGTTTCGTGATTCGTAGTATTTCCGGTACCATGCAATAAACTTCGGCACCCCGACTGCTACAGGCGTGGTGGAGCGGTAGGCGAGCATGTGTTGCGCTTTGGAAATATCCGCGCTTGACTTTGGCACGTCGCCCAACGGCATGGGCAGAAGTTTGCGCTCCGCTTTTTTATTGAGAGATTTTTCTATGGCCGTGATATACGATTCCAAAGGAACGCTTTTGCCGTACCCCAGATTAAACACTATCGGTTTCTTTTGAGCAGGGTGTCGTAGTAGTCGTTAAAATTATCAATACCGACTACCGTATACCCTTCGTCAAGCAGTTTGCGCGCCGCATGAAAGCCGATGAACCCCGCAATACCGGTTATAAAAATAGTTTGCATAGAGATTTTGAACGGAGAGTGGGGAATAGAGGATATTATTGTCCCGATCCTTGCATTACCACTTTAATGGTTTTTAAGAGAATCGTCAGGTCCAGTATGAGTGATCGGTTTTTAATGTAGTACAAATCATACTGCAGTTTTTCAAGCGCATCCGCTTTTGAAGCTCCGTAGGGAAAATTTATCTGCGCCCAGCCGGTTAACCCCGGTTTTACCAAATGCCGCTCCTGATAATAGGGTATGTCTTTCGTCAGTTCTTGCACAAATTCCACGCGCTCGGGGCGCGGGCCGACAAAACTCATCTCGCCCCGCAAGATATTGATGAGCTGGGGAATCTCATCAACGCGCATCTTACGCAGGAACCTGCCGACACGCGTCGCGCGCGGATCATTCTTTTGCGCCCACTGCGGCCCGTGTCTTTCAGCATCTATGTACATCGTGCGGAACTTCATCGCAAGAAATTTTCTGCCGTTCTGCCCGATGCGCCATTGGGTGAAGAATGCTGGACCGGGGGATGTTGTTTTAATGGCGAGGAGAATGAGGGGAATAAAAGGCAATGAGATGACGGCAAGTACGAAGCTGCCCGCGATATCAAATGCGCGCTTGAAGAGTTCGTACAATCTTTTTGATCCTTCCGTAAGATTATGCAAAAACCACGCCTGGCCAATGGCGCTCACGTGCACTTTGCCGGTAACCATTTCGGAAAAAGCGGTTGAATCAATAAATACAAAACGCTGTGCCAATGCCTGGTAGAGCGCTTCGCGGAAAGCGTGGTGGGTGTCATCCGGAAAGTGCATGACTACGGTTTTGATATTATGCCGAAGGATCGCGGGCACAAGTCCCGCGGGGTTGGTAATGCGCAGCACGTCATGATCATCGGGCGCTACGCTCCGCGTATGGAAACTTCCTATGAGTGCAAGACGGTAGCCAAGCTGGGGATTTGCGCGAATGGTGTCAAACATTTCCAGTGAAGAGGGGATGGATCCAACGTAAGCGAGCGGACGCAGAAACGCCTGCGCCGCGATCAGGCGGGAAAAAACAACTCTCCACGCGTACCAGGCAATGCCGAACAGCACCACATTAAGCAAGAGGATGGTTTGCGGCGAGAGTAGGGTAAAACGTCCTTTGGCAAAATAGAAAAACGCCGCCGCAACAAGGGTGTTGAACGCAAGGGTGTTGATAAAAGTTGCGGCTAAGCTCCGCTGCGGCCAAATTTTTGCAAGGTCATAGAGACCGACGCTGTAGAAACTCACCAGCCATACCGCATAGATGGCGGTAAAAAGTATCGCGTGTGCTTGCCATACATCCCAGGAGGGAAGTGAAAAACGGCGAAAAGTCAGCGCAAGCGTAAGCGTCGCATAGAGGAGCGCCACATCGCCCAGAAGCAGGAGCAATTGTTTGAGATAGAGTCGCCGCATAGATGCAGCCAGTATAGCAATGCGGCGAAAGTAAGACAAGGATACATCTTGCTCTCACGGTGATTGTACGGTATACTGCATAGCACGAGATACGATACTCCCCATACTCCAAACGGTACATGCCCCGCCTTTTTGCAACAAAATCAACATCCGAATCCTTACTCGTGTACCTGGTATTCGGATTCTTACTCGCCGCACTGTTTACCCCACTCATTTTTAGCGGCAAGTTTTTTTTTCCTTATATTTTTTCCAAAGCGTACTATTTTCGCATTTTTGTTGAGCTCGCTCTTGTTGCCTACGTGTGGCTGCTTGCCACCGCACCGCAATGGAAGCCAAGAATTTCATGGGTATGGCTTGCCGTTACAGGGTACGTGGCGGTAGCGTATCTCGCCAGTATATTCGGCATAAATTTCCATAGGAGTTTTTGGAGCAATGCGGAGCGCAGCGAAGGATTGCTGATGTTAACGCACGTATGGCTGTATTTTACGCTACTCCATGCGCTCTTGCGCACGAGAGATCAATGGAGAGTTTTTTTTCATACGGCGCTTGGCGTGGCGTTTTTGGCGACCATATACGCACTGGATCAAAAATGGCAGGTGTTCATCCCGCAGCTCAATAAAATTTTCCAAAGCCTCGGCTTGAGTACGCATTTGAGTTTGGCGCAGGCGGGAACGGATAGATTAACAAGTACCATCGGCAACGCGGCTTTCTTTGCCGCGTACCTGCTTTTGAATATCGTACTTGCCGCGTATGTGTTCTTTTACCACCAAGGCAAGATTTGGCTGCGCGCAGTGTACGGAGCAGTGCTGGCTTTTTTCATACTCATTCTCTTTTATACGGCAACCCGTGGCGCGATTCTCGGTCTTCTGGGTGGTGTATTCTTGTATAGCTTTGCGCTACTGGCGCTCCACGCGAATAAAAAAATGCGCGCAGCGGGAGCGGCGGTGCTCTGTGCCATACTTTTGTTTGGCGCTGCTGTTTGGACGGCAAAGGATACGGCATTTGTACAAAATACCCTGGCTCTGCAACGCCTCACCTCTATTTCGCTGACCGATCCTACCACCATTTCGCGTCTTGCCACTTGGAAAGCGAGCTGGACGGCGTTCACCGAGCATCCGATCCTAGGCATTGGCTACGAAAACTATCGTGTTGCGTTTAATAAACATTTCCCCATCACCTTGTATGATATCCGAGCTGAACAGTGGTTTGACCGCGCGCATACTATCATTTTTGATATTCTTGTTACGAGCGGTATTACGGGTTTTATCGCGTATGCGAGTATTTTTTGCGCCGTTTTTTGGTCATTAAGGAAACTCGTACGAGATACGGAAAGTGCGCAAACGGCATACGGCGCACTGATTCTCGTCGCGGGTCTTGCCGCGTATGTCGCGCAAAATTTATTCGTATTTGATACACTGCCAACGTATATGATATTTTTTGCGATTCTTGCCTATGTGGGATCGCAGACACCCCTCCAGGAAAACGACAGGATCACGCAGCGCTTCGCGGCTTTTGTAGATTCCGTCAAGCGTTTTACGCCAAAACCCCATCCGGTCATTCTGGCAGGTGTGGTAACTATTGTCGTCTTTTGGGTGCATGTGCAGGTCAATATACTTCCCGCGCGCGCCAACAGAGCTTTGGCGCAGGCGATCATGGAACAGTCAAACGGCAAGTATGCAGATGCCTTACGGCATTTCAGAGAGAGTATGGCGCTGGATACCAATCAACAATATGAAGTGCGACAGCGCTTCAGCGAGTTTTTGTTATCCAATAATTTGGATCAGCGGTTTACGCAAGAAGAGATCGCGCAACTCTACAAGGAAGGGACTGATGCCCTGGAGCAGAATATAACCGCGTATGGAGATGATATGCAGCATCACGCGTATCTCCTGTCGCTCTACGAACGCGCCGTAAACGCTGACCCATCCTATCTGGAGAGAGCGATTGCTGTCGGTGAAGAAGCGATTGCCAAAAGCCCAACGCGCCCGCACACGTATTTTACGCTCGCGCGGCTGGAAGCCCGCACCGGAACGGATGCGGGAAAACAGCGCGCCCTTGAGCTCATGCACGAAGCGGCGGCGCTCTCGCCGCAGAATCCCGAAATGTACCTGAATCTCATACATATTGACCTTGTGCTCGGTCTTACCAATCAGGCGGAAGCGGATTATCAGCAGCTTACCGAACTTACGCAGTGGCGGCAATCACCTGGCAGCATGCGCAAACTCGCCGAACTCTACATATTCTACAAAAACTATCATCGGGCCATTGAGCTCTATCAAGATGCGGTTGCCACAGGGCATGAGCAATCTCAAGATCATATACGCCTCGCGGCGCTCTATTATGAAACGCAGCAACTTGCCGAAGCAAAAGCTGCAGCGGTGCGGGCGGCGGAGCTGGATGCGGCGCTTGCCAAAGAAACCGCCGCGTTCATTGCCCAAATAGACCAAGTATTGGAAACCTCTCCATGATCGTACAACCATACCCACGCGCCAAGGGTTTGCACCTGCGCGCGCGCATACGCGGCGCGGCGGGTGTTTGTGTTGCCGTAGCGCTTTTCCCGCTGGCCACGTATGCAAAAATACCCAATGACCCTCTCTATGCGCAGCAGTGGTATTTGGAAAAAATAAACGCACCCGCCGCATGGGATGTTTCTACCGGTTCTCGAGATGTGGTAGTTGCGGTTCTGGATACCGGCGTAGCAACGGATCACCCAGACTTGCAGCGCGTGCTGTGGGTAAATCAAAAAGAAATTTTAGGCGACGGTATTGATAATGACGGCAATGGCTACCGTGATGATGCCAATGGCTGGGATTTCATTGACGATGATGCGAGTATTGAGCCGGAATTTGTTCCGGAGTATCTTCCTGAAGCGATGCACCACGGAACATTGGTCGCGGGTATTATTGGCGCGGAAGGTAATAATTACCATGGCATAACCGGCGTTGCGTGGAACGTGCGTATTATGCCGCTGCGTGTTCTGGATAGCTTTGGCAGGGGTGATAGTATGCGGGTGCGACAAGCAATTGCCTATGCGGTTGCGCAAGGGGCGGATGTTATTAATATGAGCTTTGTGGGCATTGCGGAGGATCCTCTGCTTGCGGAGGCGATTGCCGATGCGTATCACGCGGGGGTTGTCGTAGTGGCGGCGGCGGGCAATGGCGAGGAGGATTCAGCAGATAAGGAAATCGGATTAGATCTTGCTACCTACCCGCTGCAGCCTGTTTGCCTTGATGCGTTACTTGGCGACAATGCGGTTGTTGGTGTTGCCGCAACCGACAGACAAGATCGGAGAGCGGTCTTTTCAAATTACGGATCATCATGCGTTGATATTGCCGCGCCGGGCATTGATATTATTGGTGCGGAAATGCAAAGGCCTGCGGAGGGTGAGGGTTTTACCGCCTGGTATGGCGGCTATTGGAATGGCACCTCGGCATCCGCGCCGATTATCTCCGGTGCGGTCGCGCTTGCAAAGAGTTTACGGCCTGAACTATCCGCTACCGCGCTTATCGCAGAGCTGCGGGCAACGGCACATCTGCCTTACGGAGATACGGGACTTGGTTCGGGTATTATTGATCTCGCGGCATATCTCAACGCGATACGATCCGCAACCACGATTGCTGAACCACCTTCTCCGGCAACGTTTTTTCCCGGCGATAAAAATACGGTAGCGGTTTTTGCGCCGTCACTCGGAGAAATTAAGCAGTTTAACGGATCTGCTGTTGGTACAGCACTTTCAACTATTTCAGGATCCTCTCTTGCCTATGCCGATGTTACGCGGGACGGTACACCCGATCTCCTAGTAGGAGCGCGCAAGGAGCATACGCCAGAGGTATTGTTGCTTAACTGGGACGGATCGGTAGAACGGTCATTTTCCGCGTATGCGGATACTATGCGTGGAGGCGTGCGGGTTGCGGCGGGTAACGTGAGCGGCAGCGGTAGTTATCAGATTGTTACTGCGCCGCAGGGTGGAGCGGAGCCACTCGTGCGCATATTTTCATCCGGAGGTGAACTGCTGGGCCAGTTTCTCGCGTACGCGCCGACTTTCCACGGCGGGGTTTCGCTTGCCGTTGGTGACGTGGATGGCGACGGCCGTGACGACATTGTGACGGGTGCGGGACCGGGGGGCGGACCGCATGTGCGGATATTTGACGATCATGGAAATCTCAAAGGTCAATTTTTTGCCTACGGATCCAGCTATCATGGCGGTATAGCGGTTGGCGTGGGAAAACTCGCCTCGGGAGCATACCGTATTGTTACCGCTCCGCTTCAAGGAAATCCAACCGTGCGCATTTTTGACCCTCAAGGAAAGCTGGATCGTGACTTTCTCGCGTACGCGCCGACTTTCCACGGCGGGGTTTCGCTTGCCGTTGGTGACGTGGATGGCGACGGCCGTGACGACATTGTGACGGGCGCGGGACCGGGGGGCGGACCGCATGTGCGGATTTTTGGGCTGGAGGGTAATCTCAAAGCGCAGTATTTTTCGTTTGCGACATCGTATCGCGCGGGCATCGTCGTTGCCGTATTACACTAACAGCGCCACTATGAAATTCTATGACCGCGCGATCGGGCTTATTGCCTCTCTCTCCCTTATCCGCAAGTATCCGGTAGCGCGGCAATTCATCAAATTTGGCATCGTAGGAGTAAGTAATTTGCTTGTTGATTTTACGGTGTATATTGCGCTGACCAGGGGTACTGATTTTTTTGATCGGCATTTTCTCCTGGCAAACGCAAGTGCATTCGGCGTGGCGGTAACGTGGAGCTACACCATAAACCGCAGGTGGACTTTTCGCAATACGCACCGTGCGGTTTTTCGGCAGTACCTGGCATTTCTGGTTATCAATATTATCGCACTCGGGTTTAACCAACTTTTACTCTACGGCTTTGTCGTGTACCTCGGACTCTATGATTTGTTGGCAAAATTTGTAGCGGCGTGTACGGTGATATTTTGGAATTTTTTTGCCAACCGCTACTGGACATTTCAAGCGCATGGCGTACCGCGGCTTACCCAAGAGGAAAATCCACAACAGCCACTTGTTGAGTAGGGATGTTTCGGGGTATACTATATAGAGCTATGGCAGAAAGTTTCGACAGAAAAGTCATTTTTGAAAAAAAGAACGCGCTGGTGTTGGGTGGCGCGGGTTTTTTGGGTTCGCACCTGTGCGACGAGTTGGTGAAGACGCGGAAAGTCATTTGCGTAGATAATTTCGTTTCGGGTTCGGAGGATAATATCCATCACCTGCTCTTAAATCCCGATTTTGAATTTATCAAGCATGACATGAAAGACAAGCTTGACCTGTCGTCCTATCGGGAGTTGGAAAAATTCCGCGTGCAATTCCAGGGCATTCAGGAAGTGTACAACCTTGCTTGCCCCACAAGTCCAAAGGATTTTGAAAATCGTACAATAGATACGCTTTTGGCAAACTCATTTGCCGTATGCAACGCGCTGGATATCGCGACAGCATATAAAGCGAGTTTTTTACATTTTTCTTCCTCGGTTGTCTATGGAGGGCGTACGCCATACAAGCTGTATTTTAAGGAAGACAGCTATACACCCATGGATCCGACCACTGATCGCAGCTGCTATGACGAGGGTAAGCGCTTTGCGGAAACCGCTACCGTCACCTACGGCAAAAAATTCGGTTTTCCGATAAAAATTCTTCGCGTGTTCCGCACCTACGGACCGCGCATGGCGCTGGGTGATGGGCAAATGCTCGCGGATTTTGTGGTCAACGCGCTTGAGGGGAAAGATTTGGCACTCTACGGGGATGAAAATTTCCAAACATCCCTGTGCTACGTATCGGACATTATTGACGGCGCGGTGAAGTTCATGGAGGCAGGCTCTGTTGGCATCATGAACATTGGTCATCCACAGGATTTTCGTTTATCGGATATTGCGCAGAAGATCATTACGTTCACTGATTCGCAATCAAAAATTGTCTACCAGGAACCCCTACCTTTTATGACCCCGCAAGGATTGCCGGATATTACGAAGATTAAAGATGAGCTTGGCTGGTTGCCGGTGATCACCATTGACCAAGGATTAAAACTGACCATTGACTACGCGCGTGCGACCAAGGATTTGGTACGTATGGGTGGCAAGGGTGATAAAATGATCAATGGGATGTATAAATTCAGCTAGACTACATAACACAGAGCATGGAACACACTGTTTGGATTATCATTCCGGCGTATCATGAAGCAAAAACGATAGGCGCAGTGGTGCGCAGCATAAGGCGGTCCGGGGAATACCGGATCGTTGTTGTAGATGACGGGTCTACCGATGCCACCTCTCGTGTTGCGCTTCGCGCGGGCGCGCATGTTTTGGTTCATGTCGTCAATAGAGGACAAGGCGCGGCGCTTGCGACCGGAACCGCGTACGCGCTCGCGCACGCTGCGGAGTATCTCGTGCATTTTGACGCGGACGGGCAACATGCGGCGGAAACCATCAACGTACTCCTCGAGCCTTTGTTTAAGGGAAAAGCAGAGGTGGCGCTTGGGTCGCGGTTTTTGGATAATTCCACAAATCTCCCGCCGCTCAAAAAATGGCTTATCTTAAAACCCGCCATTCTTTTTACCCGATTGTTTTCCGGTATGAAAGTGACCGATACGCATAATGGCTTGCGCGCGTTGACACGGCATGCAGCCGGGCGTATGGTACTCGCGCATGACCGCATGGCACACGCCTCGGAAATTTTAGATGAAATAAGCGCGAAACACATTTCTTATACGGAGGTGCCGGTTACCGTTACCTATCACACGCGCGGACAGGGTTTTCTGCAGGGATGTGCCATCATAAAAGACCTGTTCTTGCATAAACTTTTTTATCCTTAAATTTGTATGTTACCCGTTCAAATTTTACTTTTGGCATTCGCTTTCTTTGCGTTGCTGCGCATTGGCATGCAGTTGAGAAGAAAGGTATGTACGCGTAGTGATGCCTTTGTTTGGACGGTGGTATGGCTGGGTGTTGCGGTAGTGTCGCTTTTGCCGAATGCCGCAACTTGGGTGGCAAATAGCGTGGGCGTTGGGAGGGGATCCGATCTTGTCCTCTACATCGGAGCGCTTGTGCTCTTCTCTGCCGTATTTCGCGCATTTGCGCGTCTGCATGAGTTGGAGAAGACGCTTACGGAACTCGTGAGAAAGCAAGCGATTGAGCATCCAAAAATTCCGGATCAGGAAGAAAGGAGTAAAAGTAAGAAAGTGTTATGAAAATTGCCATACTCATTGTAAGCTACCATGCTAAAAAATATTTACCGGATTTGCTGGAGAGTTTACAAAAATTGGATACGGATGGCTTGGATGTGCAAACGATATTTGTTGATAATTCAAGCGATGACACGGCAGAGGTCATTGAGAGGGAGTATCCGCAAAGCATTGTGCTTCGCCAAAAAGAAAATACCGGATTTGCCGAAGGAAATAATATCGGTATGCGCTATGCGTTGGCACAGCATACGGACGCGGTGGTATTACTTAACCAGGATACGTTCGTGGAGCATCATTGGCTACAGGAACTCGTACGCGTTGCGTGGAGCGATGCGCGTATAGGATCGGTGCAGGCGCTGATACGGCTCTACCCTGATAGGGACAAGTTGAATTCAACAGGCAATTTGTTGCATTTTCTAGGTTTTGGTTTTTGCCGCGATTACAGGGAGTATGTTGAAAAAGCGCGTCAGTATGCGGACGCAAGCGACATTGTCTACGGGTCAGGAGCGGCGGTGCTCTATAAAGCCGATGTGCTCCGCGCCGTTGGTTTATTTGACAAAGATTTTTTTCTCTACCATGAAGATACCGACCTTGCGCTGCGCGCGCGTCTTGCTGGATGGAGAAATGTATTGGCACCGAGAGCGGTGGTGTACCATAAGTACGAATTTTCCCGCAGCATTAAAAAATATTACTGGATGGAGCGTAATCGCTGGTGGATAATGCTGCTCTTTCTGCGGTGGCGGACGTTGTTTTTACTGCTGCCGACACTGCTCCTCATGGAGTTCGGACAGTTTGGTTTCAGTTTGGCGCGTGGCTGGTGGAAAGAAAAATTGCAAGTCTATGCATGGCTGCTCAACCCGGCGCACTGGCCGCTCTTGCACGCGAAGCGTCGGTTGCGCCAGGATTTGCGCATCATTACCGATAAAGAACTTACTCGTGACTGGGTAGGCATCATCAGCTATCAGGAGATCGCCAACCCGATTTTGGACAAAGTGGTCAACCCGGTATTTGACGGCTATTGGCATATCGTGCGAAAACTTATGCAATGGTAATTCCCGAACCTGCACTGCGTTTGTAAAATAGCGTCTTTCTTGGCACTTCTTACCGCTTACTCCTATGTATATTGCCCATATCACTCCCGTGTTTCCTCCATATAAAGGCGGTATGGGTATGGTGGCAAAGGAAATGGCGGCGGGACTTGCCAGGCGCGGGCATACGGTGGATGTGTTGACGCCGGAATACGTGCGCGGACTTCCTGAAGAAGACTATCCCGAAGGCATGCGCGTTACGCGCGTGCGTCCTTTATGGAAAAGAGGAAACGCGGCGTTTATACCGCAGCTATTCGGTATGTTGGGGAAGTATGATGTTCTGCATGTCCACTATCCATTTTTCGGTGGCGCGGAGGCATCATGGCTTTATACAATGACGGACAAGAAAAAACCCTATATCTTAACCTATCACATGGATACGGCGGGGTTTGGCGTGCGGCAGAAACTCTTTAGTTTCTATCGCGCGTTCTTACTGCCACAATACCTTTGGAGCTCCCATGCGATTACGGTGAGTTCGTATGACTATGCAAAAAAAAGTTTTGTCGCCGAGATCTTCAAGAAAAAGCCGGAGAAGTTTTTTGAAATTCCTTTTGGCGTCAATGAGGTGTTTTTTGAAGAGGGGGAAGCACAAAAAGAATCACAACCAACAATTTTATTTGTCGGGGGTCTGGATACGGCACATTACTTTAAAGGTCTGCAAAATCTCTTGGATGCAGTCGTGAAACTTCGGATACCGAACGCAAAACTCTGGATTGTTGGGGATGGCGATCTACGGCAACATTATGAAAAACAGGCGGAGGATTTGGGAATTGAGCGCTGGGTGCAATTTTTAGGATCGCTTGCAACACATGATCTGGCGGCAAGATACCGCAGCGCATGGATAACCGTACTGCCCTCGCTAGATGTCTCCGAAGCGTTTGGCATCGTACTGGCGGAATCACAAGCTTGCGGCACCCCGGTTATCGCGTCCGATCTGCCCGGGGTGCGTACAGTATTTGTTCCTGGGAAAACAGGGCTCGCCGTGCGTCATGGTAATGTTGATGAGCTTGCAGAACGCATCACGCAACTGCTTACCGATAGAGAACTGCGCGAGAACATGGGTAAAGAGGCGCTCGCGCATGCACATACCCGTTTTCATTGGGGAAGTATTGTTAAGGATATTGAGTATATCTATCAGCAAGTTCTTAAAAGTTTATAACAAGCATCAAAAACTACACGCGCCACTCATTTATGCACCCGCATACATGCGTGGTGCAATGATTATTGCATGGTTGCGTAAAAATATATGCACGTATCACGGTATGTATACCACATGATATAATCAACAGGAGCATCTCTCACTCCCTCTATGCCACAAAACATCGCGTTAAAAAAAATATTTTGGTGGACAGCACTTACTCTGTGGATGGTGGTGATCTATTATTTTTCTTCGCAGCCGGATTTACAATCGGGACTCACTACCTGGATTGACTTGGTTTTGCGGAAAATTGCGCATATGGCTGAATTCGGTGTACTCTGCTATCTTTGGTTCCAAACACTTGGCGTAATCATGCCACTCACAACACGACCGAAGATATTTTTTGCGCTACTCTTTTCCGTTCTGTATGCTGCTACCGATGAATGGCATCAGTCATTTGTGGGAGGCCGCCACGGCAGCCCCGTTGACGTGCTTGTTGATGCCTTTGGAGCGGCGGTACTCACCGGACTTTTATTAAAACAGCACCGCAACGTATCCTGATACAGGCGCATCATGAGCATACAAGTATATCGTAACATCGGTTTATGCGTTTTCTCGTCATCACGAATCTTTATGCGCCGTATAGCAAGGGCGGCGCGGAACGTATCGCGCAAACAGTCGCGGAAGAATTAGTGCAACAGGGTCATACGGTTCGTGTGCTTACCACCAAACCCGCTTTTTCCGGAAAGCGCCATGACACTATCAATGGCGTCGTCGTGGAACGGTATTTCCCGCCGAATTTCTGCTGGTATGGCAATCTGGGGAAGCTTCCGGCGTTCCTTCGCATACTTTGGCACCTGAAGGATATGCTCAATCCTTTTACGTATATTCGGGTTAAGCGCGCGATACGATATGCTAACCCTGACGCTGTGCTCACCCATAATGTAAAGGGTATCGGCTACACCATTCCACGAGCCATACGACAAACCGGTGTGCGGCACATCCACACTGTTCATGATGTGCAGCTTGCCATTCCATCCGGATTACGTATCTACGGAAGCGAGCATTCATGGCAGCAGGAGATTTTCTTGCGAACCTGGTATGAAACGCTTTGCCGGTGGCTCTTTAGCTCCCCGGATGTTGTACTCTTTCCTTCGCAATTCTTGCAAACTTTCTACACGGAACGCGGCTTTTTTGCAAAGTCAAAAAAAATAACGCGGCAGAATCCGGTAACACTTACACACCCTGATCCGCGTGAGCGGACATCCGGAGATACTTTGCATGTAGTGTATATCGGGCAGATGGAGTTGCATAAAGGCATCGTTTGGTTTGCACGCGTATTTGCCAAATGGTGTGCGCAAAATTCTCCTCGCGCGCGCCTTTTCATTTTTGGCGCGGGAACGGAATTTGCCGCGCTGAAAAAAAACTATGCCCGGCACGCGCACGTGCAGGTTAGAGGACCCCTTGCGCACGATCGCGTGCTGACGGAATTACAAAAAGCCGACGTAGTTGTCGTGCCGTCTTTGTGTTATGAAAATACCCCAACGGTTATTTTTGAAGCGCATGCGGCGGGCGTTCCAGTGATGGCTTCCCGCATCGGCGGCATTCCGGAGATAATGGATGAACGGGCCGGCGACCTGTTCTTCACGCCTCAACATGAACAGGAAGCCATGCTTGCTTTGGAGCATTTCCTCAAACATCCGCAAATCTATACCGGCTCGGTCGGCGCGCATACGGCCAAGGAGTATGTCCGGAAGCTTATTCCGCTTGTTGCAGATAGTGTAAAATAGTCACGCGGCCACTTTCCAGCTCGGTAACCTCGTCGGCGTACGGGGATGCTTTTTTTATGAGGTTGGCGGCATCGGTCCAATAGTCATTCATGACGATGAATACTTCGCGCGCTCCCGTGAGCAGCATAGCGGCTTCTGCCGGTGTGCGTGTGGGATCGCTATACACGAAGTCCATGTAGTATTGGTAGAGCGGAGAGCTCGTGGGGATGGCATAGTAGAATAATTCCCCCGCATCGGTTGCGCTATAGCGCGCAAAGCCATGTGTCGCAAGCGCGGCGGCCGAAACCTGCTGATTGGCAAGTACAACGTAAGAGTCCGTTCGCGCATGCGTAGCAATGAAACTGACTGCCGCAAAATCCGCGCCACTTGTATTGATAGCCCTTCCCTTCGCATAGAGATCATTTGTAGGGTAGGACGCATACAGCGACGAAACAATAATTGCCACAATAAGGAGTGACATACACGCGCGCGGAAGCGAGGAGGTTCGCCGTAAGAGGTCAAGCGTAAGCAGAAATCCACCGAGCGCAAAAGGCAGGACTGAAAACCATAACAGATCAAGAAGCCGTTGGCCAAAAGCGCCGGTTTCATAGGAAATAAGGTATGGAAAGTCTAGAAAGAATTTGAGAACGAGGTAGTTTCCGAGGAGTATGAAGGGAAGCACGAGATAGGCCGACAAGCGTGCTGCGTCTTCTGCAGCGGAGGCTCTACGCCACATCCGGTAAAAACCCATGAACGCAAACACGAGAAAAAGAAACCACGAAACCGTTGTGAGGTGTTTGGCACAATCCAAGAGGAGATTGAAGTGGATCACCGGAAGCGATCGGAGATGCGCAATGAGCGTAGATGGTGAAAAAGAAGGCAGGCGCAGGTTCGCGGTTCGCGCGGGATTGGCGATGCCGGCAATAATAAAAACCAGCGGCAGCACAAGTGATGCGGCAATTCCGTAGAGTGCTTGCAGTGTTTTGGGAACATAACGGCGAACGAACAGAAAACAAAGCCATACAAGCAGAGGAATGCCGACCAGCGGATGTATGGCGAGTGCGGTAATGGCCGGAAGCCACACGATGCCGTTGCGTATCGGACCATCCGGAAGCATCAGGAAAACAAAAAGTGAAGCGGTAAAAAATATATAGGCGAGATAGAGCGGAGTGGAAAATGCGAGAGGAAAGAAGGGAATGCAAAAGATAGCGAGAAGTCCTATATGCGGTGTGAGATCGCGAATGCTGAAGCGCTCTGCGTAGGTCTTAAGCCAGACTGCCGCAAGCGGGAGAAACAACGTAAGGGTAAGCATGGGTACGAGCCATCGGTCAATCCACTTGAGCGGGAGATGGGTGATTGTTGCAAGTATCTCTACAAGGGCATAGAAGCCTATGTAGTACGGCGACTTGGGATAGACAACCCCGTGTTGTGCTATGAGCTGTTCCGCTGCCTGATGGATGAATGGATCAAAACCGAATCCAAGCGGGTAGACCAGTTGGGTTACCGCAAGCAGGGGTACTGCGGCGGCGATGCAGTGCGCGAGCGTCAACGATCCCGTATTTTTTTTGAATGCCAGGATGAGCAGCCAGAGCAGCATGACCGCTACCAGAACAAAATAGAGCGGAGGAACAATATCCCACGGCGAGCGTATCGCTTCACGTGTCGCGACATGCGCGAGGATCCCTAGCGAGGCAGCGCTTATCCCGAGGACTGGCAGAAAAGCATATAAACCACTTCTTTGGATTTTCGGCAGGCGGGGACGTCGCAAGGAAAGACCGAATACTAACGGCACGATACTCACCATAAACGCAAGCCATTGCGGCAGCGCAAAGATGTAGTAACAGATCGTGCCGCCCACAATCCACAAACTCAACAGGATAAGAAGTCCCAATGACCGCGGAAGGGTACTATCGGTCCTTGCTTCAATTGCGTCGGTGAGCGCTTCGCTCACGAGGTATATAAACAAGAGCGCGATCAGCGAGGCCACAATCGGCTGCGACACAACGCATGCCGCAAGGAGTCCTGCACATAGGAGTATTTTTGGAAATATGGTATACTGCATAGCACTACCATACCATGAGAATACAGAGAAAGGTAGCCTCACATTTTTTCCTCCCGTGCAGGTAAAGTGATATAGTGTATGCGTAACAAACTGCAGATTCGAGGCAGAATCCCCAAGCCCACAGCCGAAAGCGAGCATCGGCTGCATCCGCAGGATCACTTTATGGAACGATTCGTGCTGTGGATGATTCCTCCCCGGGTGACTCCAAACCACATCACCCTCATCCGTTTTGTGAGCGTGCCGTTTGTAGCGTGGCTTTTGTGGGTGGAAAATTATCTATGGGGTTTTCCGCTCTTTGTATTATCCGCATTCACCGATGCGATTGATGGATCCCTGGCGCGCACCCGTAAACAAATTACCGATTGGGGAAAACTCTATGACCCGCTGGCAGACAAACTTTTAGTTGGAACTGTCGCATATATTCTCGTGGCAAAATATTTGTACGCCGGTATCGTTTTTGCAATCATATTTTTGGAGTTTATCGCCATACTTACCGGTTGGTATCGCAAAGCGCGCGGTATTATCGTGCAGGCGAATATCTGGGGAAAAATCAAGTTAAACCTGCAGGTGACGGGCATTTGTGTGGTGCTCTTGGGTGTATGGGGAGGCGGCGCGATATTTTTTACGGTAGCATGGTGGCTCCTCATCGCCTCACTGCTGTTTTCCGTCATCAGTCTTGTTACCTATGGCATCTGATACGGCAACGTATACCACAAGCTCCGGACGCATCCGTGTGCGTCGTGGCGCATTCCTGCTAATTGGTGCGGGCTTTTTTTTTGTGTACAGCTGGCTTTCTTTTGCAACCTATCCCAACACGCAAGAAGTGTGGAGGTTTAATTCCCCTGACGCCACCGCTAATTTCGTTTTTGCGCGACAGGTGGCGTTGGAGCATACACTATTCGTGAGAGAACCCCTTAATCCTGCCTATGCGGATGTTCTGCATCCGAGAAGCGTCAATGTATTGGGTGGCACCTTGGTTCCGGCTGGTTTTTTGGGACTTCCGGTATTGTACGGCGCGCTTGCAAAAGTTTTCGGTGTCAACGCCATCCCGTACTTTACTTCAGCTTTCTCGGTAAGCGCCATTTTTGCTTTTTATGGATTTGTAAGAAGGCTTTTTAGTGAACGCGTAGCGTTCGTATCCGCGATGCTGCTTTTTATGCACCCGGTGTTTTGGTACTACACGAGCCGAGGTCTTTTTCCTAATGCGTTGTTCGTGGATCTGTGTATCATTGGCTTATATTTTTTGGGATCCATGAGCCCCTCCTGGAAACGCGATGGCCGTCTCTCGCGTTCCGTGCTGCTGTGTGCGCTGTTTGCGGGCGCCGGTTTCGGCATGGCGCTGTTAGTTCGCCCGGCCGAAGCTTTTTGGATTTTCGCGCTGCTTTTGACCCTGTGGGCGATCTATCGGCGCATTATGCCACTCAAACTTGTCGGTATCTTTGCGGGTATTCTGGGGTGTTTTCTTTTTCTGCTTCTGGCGTTGCATGCGGCTGTGTACGGATCCCCTCTGGCGACTGGCTACCAGCAGCTGACACAGGCAGCGACACAGGATATAACCCGAAGAGCGTCTTTTGGCCAATATCTTTTGCCGTTTGGCGTTGACCTTGAAATGTTTCTGGTGCGTATATTTAATTTTGTCGCACAGTTTTTTTGGTGGCTTACCGTACCGTTGATCCTGGGGCTCATTTCCTTTATTGCGCGTTTCAAGGAGAAGCCCCTAAAACAAAAAGTTTTCTTTCTGTACATCGCAGTATTGACCGTCTATCTTGGACTATACTACAGTTCCCTTGATGTAGCTGACACCATAAGCGAGGAAAAGGTAACCATGGGAACCTCCTACCTGCGCTATTGGCTCCCTTTTTTAATAGCAGGCATTCCCTTTATTGTTTTGGGACTGCTCTTTATCTTGCGGGCATTGCGCGCGTACGGTAAAAAATTTCAATTTTTTGGCGGGGCTGTTACGGTATTTTTTTTCATGCTCCTTGCCGTGCAAATCGTACTGCTGCAAGGCAATGAATCGCTTGCCGCGGTGAAGACGAGCATCAGGTCTTATCAAAAGACCTTGGCGCAGGTGCAAGAAATTGTTCCGAAAAATGCGCTTATGGTTACGGAATATAACGATAAAATCTTTTTTCCCGAATATCGCGTTATAGTGCCAACGGAGCGTAAAAAGGCCTTTAGCCAAGTAACGCGTCTTCTAGAGGATATTCCGGTATGGTACTATACGCTTGCTTCACCGGATGATGTTGCGAAAAACAAGCTGCATCTTGTGGCGGAGGAGCCTCTGGATTTGCGCTACGCGACCTCAACGGCACCCGGAGAATATCTCTATGAAGTGGTACCTCTGGACTATGCAACGCACAATGAACAACAGGGATCATAAAATAAAAAATATAGCCCGCGCAATTTTTGTTTTTACCGGAACACTGTTTTTTTTCTGGCTGTTTTTACAGAATGCGGTATGGAGCGGAACGTTTACCGCGGAGCAGAATTTTCACGATTCGTCGGTACTCATTTCTCCTTTCAGCCCAGAAGCTACGCGCGTCCATACGCGGGATCGCGCACAGCTTATTGTCGGGGAACCGGTCTATCTTGACTTGCGCGTACCGCGCAGTTTTGCTACCGTGAAATTATCGCTTACCTATCGTACGGACTACGGAGGTATTGTCCGTATCGGACCCGTACTCGACGAACACGCATGGCAGTTTGTGTTGCGTCCTCTGGAAACAACGGTATTGCAAGATGGATGGATGCGCGGGACGGCGGAACTTGATTTGACGGGTGTATCGGCAAAGGCGGATCGGCGCGTGCGCGTGCTGCTTTCCGCGCCGGGTATATCCGAAGAGCTGCCGATAGAATTGCAAAATATACGCGCGGAGTTTCAGGGGAAGCCGATGACCCTGCAAAAACTTTTTTCTCATATATGGTTGGAGAAGTTATAAAAAAAATACACGCGACCCCAGTAATCCAAACAGTTATTGCGGAGTTTTTCCGCGCGGCGCTTGTCGTTGGATCCATAGCTATGGTACTGGAAGTGGTGCGGCCCGGAACAGTAAGTTATTTTGTCAATCCCCTGATAATTTTACTTATCGTTGTGGGAAGCGCACTCGTAACCATTGGGCTGGTACCTCCAAAAGCAAATATAACTACGCAAAAGAGTGATTGGTGGTTTTTGGGTGTGCTCGCACTTGCCGCAGGATGGGTGATTGGATGGACCCTGCGGGATTTTGGCTGGCTGGCATGGGTACTTGGTCCAATTACCGCTATGATGGTTGCTGCGATTGGCATGGAGTTGGATAATGAGGAGGAAGCATAAACCTTAACCGCCCGCATCTCTTACGCAATTGTGGGTATGTACTTATATGGCCGACTGTCTTTTTTGCAACATACGCGACGGGAAGATACCATCCGTTACCGTGTACGAAGATGCTTATGTCTTTGCGTTCTTGGATAGCAATCCGGTAAATCCCGGGCATACGCTCGTGGCGCCAAAGATACACTGCCGACGCATGTCAGAAACCGATAATGCGATGCTTGCGCAACTCGTTGCCGCGGCAAAAAAACTTGGGGATGCCGTGTGTGCGGCAATGGGAGCTTCCGCGTACAACTTTATGACCAATAACGGAGCTGACGCCGGGCAGGTGGTTATGCACCTGCACTTTCATCTCATTCCCCGATTCTCCGGAGATGGCCATCGCATGTGGAAGGGTACGCCTTATGCGGAGGGTGAGATGGAAAAGATTGGAAAAATGATTAAAAAAACAGTCGGAGTATAGGGAGTTTGCAAAGGTGCTTGCGCACCGCTAGGGCATGCTACGTGAGGCGGTATTGCGTACCCGAGAACTTTTTGGTAAGGTGCTTACGCTATGAAAGAAGCGCAAACCATACTTGACAAAAAAATTGAAATTGCGTCCCGTCTATTTCAGGAAGGCAAAATAACTTTGGAGGAAGCGGCGCAGCTGGTTGGTGTGTCGCAAACTTCCGCGTATAAGCTGCTGGGCAGTCAAGCCCAACCCGTACCCGTCGCAGCAGCCGGCATTGCGGGCGTACAGATTAAACATCTGGTAACGCATGCGGATGATCGGGGATTTTTTCGGGAAATTGTCCGTGACGATGACGGCCTCTTGCAGAGATTTGGCCAAACATCAGTTACCGTTACCAACCCCGGTGTCATTAAAGCGTTTCATTGGCACAATCGGCAGGATGATATCTGGTACGTAGCGTCCGGTATGGCGCGGGTGGTACTACACGACATGCGCGAGGATTCGCCGACTTTTAGAAAAACGCACGTAGTGTACGCGGGAGAACAAAATCCCGTGGTTATCCGCATTCCCGTCCGCGTAGCTCATGGCTACCAAGTTATCGGACGCAAACCGGTGATGTTGTTGTACCATACGACCGAAAGCTATAATCCTGCCGATCCCGATGAGGAACGTATTCCGTTTGACGATCCGAACGTAGGCTTTGACTGGTCAATAAAAAACCGCTGACGGGAAGCTTGCTACAAGTATATGCCCGATGCACTCAAGGTATTGGTTGACAATCTTCTTGCGCAACATCTACTCACCCAAGACGAGGCTGGTGTTTTTTTTCAGGTATCGGCACATGAAACGAATACGAATACGGATGCTGCACAGCCAATATCCTATACGCCAAAGAACGTGCTCGTGACAGGAGGCGCGGGGTTTATTGGATCTCATTTTATCCGGTTCATGCTCGCCACGCACCCCAAGGTGATGATCATCAATTTTGACAAGCTGACGTATGCGGGAAATTTGGACAATATACGGGATGTTGCGGCGCAGTATCCCGATCGCTACACCTTTATACAAGGGGATATTGCGGATGCGCCAACGGTTGGGAAGCTCCTGGCAACCTACCCTGTTGATACGATCGTCAATTTTGCCGCGGAAACCCATGTAGACCGCTCCATCCTGGACGCGGGTGATTTTATGCGTACAGATGTTTTAGGAACACGCGTACTTCTGGAAGCGGTGCGTACGCATAAGGTGGCGCGCATGGTGCAGGTGAGTACGGATGAAGTGTATGGAAGTATTCCGGAAGACGCCTTTACCGAAAGCTCGCCGTTGGCGCCAAACAGCCCCTATGCCGCAAGCAAGGCGGGCGGCGATCTTTTGGCGCGCGCGTACCATATGACCTACAAGGTGCCGGTGGTCATCACGCGCTGCTCAAACAACTACGGTCCGTTCCAACATCCGGAAAAACTCATTCCGCTATTTACCACGAATTTACTTGAGGGGAAAAAAGCGCCGCTCTATGGCGATGGACTTCATGTGCGGGACTGGCTGTTCGTTGGCGATCACTGCCGCGCACTCAATGTCATTTTGACCCGTGGCGTTACAGGCGAGGTATACAATATTGGCGGCGGGGAACAAAAAACAAACCTGGAGATTACCGAACACATTCTCACAACCCTACATCTGGATGTTTCCCGCATCATGCAGGTGCAAGATCGTGAGGGACATGATCGCAGGTATGCCATTGACTGTACCAAACTGCGGGGACTTGGATGGATGCCACTGTATCGCTTTGCGGACGCACTCACCAAAACCATTCACTGGTATGCGGATAACATGTGGTGGTGGAAAAAAATAAAAAATCCCGCCTTTCAGGCATACTACGCGCAGCAATACGATAAGCGATCCCCAATCTAACCGCGTATGGCGCAGTCGGAATGTTTCACCTCACTTCACGTATGCATAAGGTACTGATTATCGGATCAACCGGCATGCTGGGCTCCGCACTTATCGCGCGCTATGGCGTTCGGCAAGCTTTCGGGATTGATCATAGCTTGGTTGACATTGCCGACAAGGTGGAACTTACGGCTTTTCTCAAACAAGCCAGACCCCGCCTCATCATCAATGCCGCCGCCTACAATGCGGTGGACGCGTGTGAGGAAAGTCAGGAGGAAGCCCTCCGCGCGTTCTCCGTGAACGGCGACGGGGTGCGCAACCTTGCGGCGTATGCAGCCCGCAACGACATACCGTTCATTTCGTTCAGCTCGGATTATGTATTTGACGGGCGCAAGGGAGTATATATTGAAACAGATACTCCCAAACCCCCGAATGTCTATGGCGCCTCAAAACTTGCCGGAGAAACGGCGCTGCAAGATATCGCACGATCGCATCCTGTCTGGCAATGGTATCTGGTACGCACCTCAAAACTTTTCGGAAAACCCGGAAGTTCACCTACAGGGAAGCGGAGTTTTTTTGATAAGATACGCGAGAGTATGGCAAACGCAACGACCGTGGAAGCCATAGACGGTGAAACGAGCTGCTTTACCTACGTTCCCGATCTCGCGGAAGCGGTTCTGTCTCTTGAACGGGATGTCGCGGCACCCGGCATCTATCACTTGGTGAATGAGACGCCGGTTACCTGGTATGCGGGAGCGGTTGCGCTGGCGAAACTCGTAGCGCCCGATACGCGGATCGTACCCGTATCCCCGGAACACTTTTCGCGTCCCGCTCCGCGTCCCGCAAGTTCGGTACTTATGAATACGAAGCGGCCGGTGCTGCGGCCGTACACCGAAGCGCTCCATGCTTTTGTGCGTGAGATCTAACGCAATAACTCATCCCTTACTCTTTTCTTCAATTATCCGCAAAACCATTCAGCTATGAAAGGCATTATTCTTGCAGGAGGATCCGCAACGCGCTTGAGGCCGTGCACGAAAGTTACGAACAAACACCTGCTTCCCGTCTACAATAAACCGATGATCTACTACCCCTTAAACACGCTTTTAAAAGCTGGTATTAAGGATATCCTGATTATCACCGCGCCGCAGGGCGCGGGTCAGTACTTGAATCTCTTGGGCAGCGGCAGGGAATTCGGCGCCCGCTTTACGTATGAGATACAGGATCATCCGAATGGAATCGCCGAAGCTTTCATCATCGGCGAAAATTTTATTGACGATGATAGCGTAACGCTGATACTCGGTGACAACATCTATGAAGATGATTTGAGCGGTGCCATTTCCTCATTTGTGCGTGGCGGACGTGTTTTTGCCAAAATCGTTTCCGACCCTGAACGGTTTGGCATTGTGGAAATGGACGCGCAAGGGAAAGTCCTTTCCATAGAGGAAAAACCGGAACACCCAAAAAGCAATTACTGCGTGACGGGTTGCTACATTTACGACCGTTACGTTACCGAAGCGGTCAAGCACCTGCGTCCGAGCGGCAGAGGGGAGCTGGAGATAGTTGATGTGCATAATTGGTATCTGGAGCGGGGCGAACTTGATGTGTGCGTTATTCAAGGCGAATGGATTGATGCGGGAACTTTTGACAGTTTGTACAGAGCTCAAATACTTGCCAAAGAAAAACTACAGCACCGGATGATTATCTGATAGCCCCGAAGGAGTATCTTGAAACTTACAGGATGTTTTATGCAGCAATACAAAGCACGTCCTCACGTTGTTGCCGGCATCATCACGTACACAACCAGAAACGGTAAGTATGATACGGCAAAATATCTGCCGTATTTTTTAGCGTCATACGGGCGACAGACCTTTATGCCGCAAAACCTGTTGGCGCTCGATGCGAGTGTGGAAGCCGATAACTGCAATATACGTCTTTTGCAACTCGCGGAATTTCCCGTACACCTATATCATCCCGGTGAGAATCTTGGTTTTGCAAAAAGCTACAACGTGCTCATTGAAGAGGCGCGGCGGTTGCATGCGGATTATTTTCTCGTCAGCAACGTGGATATGTTCTACGAGCCGCAAGCGGTTGCCTCGCTCGTGGATACTCTCGAGAGCCATCCCAGAGCAGGATGCGCAACCGGTAAGATATTCCACTGGAACTTCGCGCGGGCAGATGAGGCTTCGCAAGGAAAAACCGACATACTGGATTCAGCGGGCATGAGTCTCACCGTCAGCCATCACTTTTTTGAGCGGGGACAGGGAAATCGTGATCAAGGTTTCTTTGACCGACCGGAAGAAATATTCGGTGCGGGCGGGACCCTCGCGCTCTTCCGCATGGATGCACTGCAAAAAGTTGCCTATACAGAGCCTCGTGAGACGCGTGAGTACTACGATGCGCTGATGTTCATGTATAAGGAAGACGCGGACCTTGCGTATAGGCTGCAGCTCGCGGGGTATCCCTGCATTTACGTTCCGCAAGTAATTGCCTACCATGACCGGACGACGAGAAAGGAGGGGACGGGATTGCGCGGCGTATGGCGCGGCAGAAAGCGCGGGAGCGGCAACAGCAGAGCGTTGTCGTTCGTCCATCAGTGCATTATAGTCCAACGGTACGCGGGAGCGCATTCGTGGCGCGTAAAATTTTGGACGATCCTGCGGGAAGTGTTGCGGGTGTTTTTTGTGGTGTTGTACGAGCCTCAATCGGCGCGCACCATTGCATTCTTGTGGCGCAAGAGACACGCACTGCGGTTAAAAAAACACTTTATCCAAACACATTACGACCCCGCCGCTTATCGGCGTATTGAAAAAACATTCATGGTGCGGCGCAATCTCTTCATTCCTTGAACCGTATGTCTTTGCGTTGCTGAAGCACTAGGGCATCCTTAAAAAAACATAAAGCCTCTCCGTACCTCTCGCAGAGAATCTTATTTTTTCATCGCGAGTGGTACCTCATAGAGTCCTTGTATGCCGTGCAACGTTCCTATGACCAGCAGCGCTTCTTTGGTCGGATGGACAACAAACGCGGTAAGGGAATCAAAATGCGCGTAGGAAATGATATCGGGAACGGGCTGATCTTCAAGCGATGCGATGGTAAGGGAGTTGTTTTGTGCGAAAAGGAGATGTGTTGCGAGAGGGTGCAATAGTACATTGGTAACGGGTGTGCTGACACGCAGGATTGTGCGCTCATACGCTTGTGTACCAAATGTTTCCAAAAAAGCAAGGTGCGCTATTTCAAATTCATTATGCGTCAGTAATTGTGCGCCGTCCGCATACCAGAACACCCCGTCAACGCGCGGGGAAATATGGAAAAGTTCGGGAGGTTTCGTGGGTGCAGCCGTAACCAGGTAGAGGATGGTATTGGCTGTGTCCAAAATGGTGAGAAACGATTTGGCTGTTTCGGCAAAGGCATAACCTTGCGAAAAAGGAAGGTCCAGGACCTTTTCCCATGTTTTTTGTTGCGGTTGCCACTGTATGAGTTCTACAGTGCCGGTATCTTCAGGGAGTGTAATGCCGTAGATCGTGCGTTGCAGGTGCGTGAGCGTTTGCAAGGTGCGGGTGCGATCCATTGCAATGGGCATGGAATTCTGGTCAAAGGTATAACGGGTGAGATATCCGTCTTCCAGCGCAAAGAGCTCGGGATTGACGGTGTCTGGCATCCATACGGCGCTTGTCGTATGGAGAGCCGCAAGTTCAAGCACCCTTCCTTCTTGGCGATCTAGCACATAGAGTGCGCCGGTAGCAAACTGCACCGCGGACCAGCGGCCGTATCCCATGGGGATGACCATTGGTGTAGTTGAGGCTGTTTCAGGAATGAAAAAACGCTGGGGAGCGTTGTAGCGCGCATCGGTAAAGACTATCTGTGAAGACGTTGCAGTTTGTGAGGTCAGTATGAGGGTTTCCCCCTGCATCGTGAGTGCGGTAAACACCCCTTGCTGCAAGAGAACGGGCTGTGGATTTTCGGGAAAAAGGGTGAGATATTTGTAAACGGAAGATTGATTTGGCGCGATGGATACAATGCGGGTAAGCGGCTGATAGCCATCGGCGGAAAGCGTGATAGTGTATATACCCGGAAGCAGATTGGCGATATGAGCAACATTTCCGTCTCGCTGCATATCAGGAACCGTGCCATTGAGCGTAAGACGCGCATCGGCGGGAGAAAAACTTACTATGAGCACGCCGGTGCGTTCAATTTTTTCCTTGAGAAAGCTATAGCGATAGCCCATGGCGTAGAAAACAACCAACGGCGCGGCGATAAGAAATGCCAGTATGAAGCAAGAGTAGATAATGCGCCTGAACGCAAGGGTAAGGTGAACGGGCATACGAGTAGTGAAGAATGTAGGTACTCTACCTCGTGATTGCAGAAAAAGCAATATGAAAGAGACGGTTGCGGAAGCGGAAAAAAACGTGTATACTTTACCATGTTATGCAAGTACTACGCATTGAAGGCGGCAGGTCGCTTTCCGGCGATATTTTCGTCGGCGGGGCAAAAAATGCTGCGACACCCATCATAGCGGCAACGATGCTGACAGACCAGACCTGCGAAATTTCCAATGTACCTCGCATTGCCGATGTTGAGCATATGCTGATGATATTGGAAGAGCTGGGGGCAAAAGTGGAATGGAAAGCGGAGCACACCGTTGCCATTACCTGTGTGCGGATTGATCCGGATCGCATGCCGCTAAAGCTCGTCAAACAGTTACGCTCGTCAGTGCTCCTCATAGGTCCGATCCTTGCGCGTTGCCGCGAGATCACGATACCGGCGCCCGGAGGGTGTCAGATTGGCGCGCGTCCTTTGGATGCGCACCTGCGTGCTCTTGTGGATATGGGCGCGCAGATTTCCTATGAGAACGATGTCTATACCATACGCGCGCCGAAAGTATTTTCCGGCGAGAGTGTTTTTTTATGTGAAATGAGCGTTACCGCGACTGAAAATACATTGTTGGCGTGCGTGGGTGCGAAAGGGACGACCACGATTAGAAATGCCGCATCGGAACCGCATGTGCAGGATTTGGTAAAATTTCTGCGCGCCATGGGTGTCGTTGTGCATGGCGAAGGCACCTCAACACTGACGGTAGAAGGGAAAGCATCGCCCGCAGACTGCGGAGGGGCGTCGCATACACTCATTCCGGATCCCATTGAGGCGGGAACATTCATAGCGCTTGCCGCCGCGACACGCTCGCACCTTCGTATTCATAATGTCGTCCCTGAATTTTTGGACATGGAACTCGCAACCTGCAAGAGAATCGGCGTTGCGTTGCGCATTGTTGAGGAACGCGATCACGCATGGTACCGCGCCTGCACGGTCTTGGTGGAGCCATCGGTACGTCTGCGTGCCGTGAAGAGCGTGCATAATATGCCGTATCCCGGGTTTAACCCGGATTTACTACAGCCGTTTTCCGTGCTCATGACGCAGGCGGAGGGTACGACGCTCGTGCATGATTGGATGTATGAGGGACGTTTTAAATACGTTGACGCGCTCATACGCATGGGCGCGGATGTCGTCGTATGCGACCCGCACCGTATATTGATCACGGGTCCAACGCCGCTCTATGGAGTTGAAGCGCAAATGACCGATTTGCGCGCGGGAGCGACGCTCGTGATCGCGGCGCTGCTCGCAACCGGCACATCGCATATCAGTAATGCCGAGCAGATCAGCCGCGGATATGAGCGGTTGGACGATCGTCTGCGCGCCATCGGAGCGCATATTACTCGTGAAACAAACGCGTAACCGCGCTATGGAATCCCCGCATACGAAACAAAAGCGAAACAAGCAGGTGCTCCACAGCATCTTTTCTGTCCTGCTTATCTTTGTTGCGGGCTTTGCTATAGGGCACTGGCAGACACCGTTTGTGCCGGCAACGCAGGAACTCTTGCGTATAACGTCCCTGGCACCCGCGCAAACTAAAAAATTACCCCCGACATTTGATTTACTCGAGCAGGTGCGGAGTTTCATTGCGAGTGAGTACGTGCAAACGGACGTGCCTGAAGCTGATTTGATCTACGGCGCCGCATCCGGTATGGTCGCAGCGCTCAACGATCCGTACTCCGTATTTTTTACCCCGCAGATTGCCGAGGAGTTCGCGAAGGAGCTAGAAGGAGAATTTCAAGGCATTGGGGCGGAAATCGGCAGGAAGAACGATCAACTTATTGTTATCGCGCCATTGCCGGACAGCCCGGCTGCGCGCGCGGGTCTTGAAGCGCGCGATGCGATTCTGGCAATTGACGGCGAGGAAACCGCTACCATGTCTATTGACGCGGCGGTTGCGCTCATTCGTGGTGATGCGGGGACGGATGTTACGCTCGCTATCGGCCGCAATCCCGATGTACGCAAGGAGGTGGTTATTACGCGCTCGGTCATAACCGTTGAGAGCGTACGAATGCAGGTGGTGGAACACGGGGGAATACATATCGGCTACATAGAAATTACACAATTCGGAGAAGATACCGGAGCAAAATTCCAGAAAGCGGTTACCCAACTTTTACAAAAACCCATTGACGGCATCGTACTTGATTTGCGCAATAATCCGGGAGGATTTTTGGATGCCGCGGTCAACGTCGCCGATTCTTGGGTGAGTGTGGGCTCGTCCATTGTGGAAGAGCGTTTCAACGCAGCACAGCATAAACCTCCAACCGTATATACGGCAAGCAAACAAGCGGTATTGCAGGGCGTGCCGACCGTTGTCCTGATCAATCAAGGAAGCGCGTCAGGTTCGGAAATTGTCGCGGGCGCGCTGCAAGATTACGGTTTGGCGGTGCTTATCGGCGAGCAGACGTTCGGTAAGGGATCGGTACAGGAGGTGTACGAGTTTGGAGATGGATCGGCGTTGAAAATCACCGTTGCGCGCTGGTATACGCCCAACGGCAGGACTATTGACGAGGATGGCATCACACCCGATATCTTTGTGCCTCTCACCGAAGATAACTATAACCATGACGAAGATCCACAGCTTGACGCGGCTTACGCAGAGCTTATGCGTCTTACGGCTGGTACATAGGATTGTTGTGGTGCGGGAGAATTTTATGCTATACTCATAGCATAGTGAGCGAATCTATGAAAGTCGTACTGAAAAAAACCATACCGGAGTTGGGCAACAAGGGTGAAGTCTGCGTGGTTGCGGACGGCTATGCCCGAAATTATCTCATACCCCGAGGATTTGCCGAACCCGCGACTACGGAAGCGCTGCAACTTGCGGGAAAGGAAAAAGTGGAAAAAGAAAAAGCGGCGGAACAGGATCTTGCGCATGTTGAAAGCATTGCAAGTGCGCTGGAAGGGCAAAGCGTTGAATTTTTAGTTAAGGCAAGCGAGGAAGGGCGTCTCTACGCGGCAATTACACCGCAAAAAATATCCACAAAACTCAAAAAGAATGGTTTTCCCATTGATCAAAAGCAGATCATACTTTCCGGTGCATTAAAAGAGCTTGGCGACCACGAAGTCCTCGTACGATTTCCGCACGGTCTGGAAGCGAGGATTATCGTGGTAGTCGGTGAGGAACTCTAGCATGGCAAAATACATATTTGTGATCGGGGGTGTCATGTCCGGTGTGGGTAAAGGCATTACCACTGCTTCTCTGGGGAAAATTCTGCAGGCAAGAGGCTATGGCGTTACCGCACTCAAGATAGATCCCTACATTAACGTTGATGCGGGTACCATGAATCCCACCGAACACGGGGAAGTTTTTGTGACCGTTGACGGCGATGAAACGGATCAGGATATCGGCAACTACGAACGTTTTTTGAACCAGGATATTACGCGCGTCAACTATATGACCACCGGCCGGGTGTATCAGGAGGTCATTACGCGCGAGAGGAATTTGGTCTATGGAGGCAAGTGCGTTGAAGTGGTTCCGCATGTTCCCGAGGAAATTATTCGGCGCATTAATCTTGCGGTGCGAAAGACAAAGGCCGATATTGCCATTATTGAGATTGGCGGAACTGTTGGCGAATACCAAAATATTCTCTTTTTGGAGGCGGCGCGCATGCTGCATTTTCGCGCGCCAAAAGACGTACTGTTTGTGCTGGTCAGTTATTTGCCCATTCCCGCAATTATTGGTGAGATGAAAACCAAGCCCACCCAGTACGCGTCGCGTACCCTTAATTCCGCAGGTATTCAGCCTGATTTTATCATTTGCCGCTCATCCCAGAGTCTTGATAAACCCAGAAAAGACAAATTAGCGGTATTCTGCAATGTTACCAAGGACGCGGTCATATCGGTGCCGGATGCACCTTCAATTTATGAAGTTCCGCTGATACTTGAAAAAGAACATTTGAGCAAAAAGGTGCTGGAGCGGCTTGACCTTAAGGTACATAAGCGCAATTTGGTGCAATGGGAGTCCATGGTGCGACGGCTGAAAAAAGTTTCCCAAGAAGTGCGCATAGGCATCGTAGGCAAGTATTTTCACACGGGTGATTTTGTGCTGGCGGATGCGTATATTTCCGTCATTGAGGCAGTGAAGCATGCCGCAGCCCATTTGGGGAAAAAACCCGTTATTGACTGGCTTGACGCGGCTCTCTATGAGCAAGAGGATGCCTATCTTGCCGATCTCGCGAAGTATGACGGCGTCATTGTTCCGGGTGGATTTGGCTCACGAGGCGTGGAAGGTAAAATCAAGGCAATTCGCTATCTTCGGGAGCGCCAGATACCCTATTTAGGAATTTGTTATGGCATGCAGCTCGCCGTTATTGAATTCGCCCGCAATGTGTGCAAACTGGACGGGGCATCAAGTACCGAAATTAACCCTGAAACCGAGCATCCCGTGATTCACATCATGGATGATCAGGTGGAAAAAATGAAACAGAAAAGTTATGGCGCAACGATGCGGCTGGGAAATTACGAAGCGGTTCTCACAAAAGGGTCAAAAGCACGGCTCTGCTATGGAAAATCACATATTGTAGAACGCCACCGGCATCGCTATGAATTGAACAATGCCTATCGAGATATTATAGAGCGGAACGGTATGCGTATCTCGGGAATTTCTCCGGACAAGCGTCTCGTGGAAGTGGTGGAACTTTTGGATCACCCCTATTTTATGGGGACGCAATTTCATCCCGAGTTTACCTCACGGCCACTGTACCCAAACCCGCTTTTTGTCGGTTTCTTGAAGGCGGGAGGTAAGAAACGGGATGCGTAAGGTATACAAAACACAACCCGTGTAGGGTTGTGAGAGAAAATGTTACGCGGCATTAGGAACTCTGTTGGCTTTTGACGTGGATGTAACGGCGCAACTTGAGCGCGCCGTCATACCGCTTCACTTTCTTTTTAGTAAACTCAACGATACCTTCCGTTTTGGCAAATAGCGTATCGTCTCCACCTTTTCCAACATTTATCCCTTGATGGAATTTGGAACCGCGCTGGCGCACCAAAACCGAACCCGCAAAAACGCGCTGTCCTGAAAATTGTTTTACACCAAGTCGCTTGCTCTGCGAATCCCTGCCTAATCTTGATGAGCCGCCAGCTTTCTTATGCGCCATATGACATACACTATATAATTAAACATGTATGCGTGAGTATAGCATAGTACCGCGTAGTGTCAATATCATGATTATGACAAAAAAAGATTTAAGTAAAAAAATTGAGGAAGCTCTTGATACCATTCGTCCATCCCTTGCGCGAGATGGCGGAGGCGTAGAATATGTTTCGTATGACGCTGCGACAGGCACGGTCGCGTTACGTTTTCAAGGAGCATGCGTGGGGTGTCCCATGTCCAACATGACACTCAAACTTGGCATTGAAATGGAGCTCAAAGAGGCGATCCCCGAAATCAAAGAGGTGATACAGGAGGTGTAGATGTCGTGCTATGGTGATCAGTTTCTTATTGCGTAGTATGTACAGAGGGATAGACAAGTGTTTCTTGCGTGGTTGAGGCAAACTGCGGATTAGTTTCCGTGTTCAGCATATCTTCTTGATTTGGCGCAGGAGATAAAAATCGTGTTTTTTCTTGAGGATTGATAAGCGAAGAGAAAGGATTGTTTGGCAGTTGTTGTATGCGAGGGAGTTCTTTCTTTTGTTGGTAGTTGGAACGTACATTGTCAAAAAGCTTGAGATCAATATCTTGGAGAAACATATCTTCCATTGCGACATATTCTTGCGTTTGTATGTACGTGTATGCGGGATAAACGACTTCATGAATAATTTTTGCCACGTACCACGCACCCAAAATCATCACGAAACAAAGCACTACATATAAAACCATATATACTACGCGGGCGTTGAGTGAAAGGTGTAAGTTTGAGAACGTTATTTTTTTATTGCGTACATTCATAGCATAACACGCATCATTTTAAAATAACCTATTTGACAAGGAGGCCATACGCATGGATTTGTCCTTGCAGTAGATTTTCGTTAGGAGAAGGGGATGCCAAGGAAATGCGATCAATGATAAGATAATAGGAAAGTCGTTCAAGTGATTCCACATACGAAAAAATATCTTCATACGAACCTTCAATTTGCATGGTCGTGATTGCGGGAGTGATATCGCCCGCTATTGCATCTGTGGCGGGAGTAGCAAGATTCAGCGACAGAGCAATCCTATGCGTGTCTGCTAAATCTTCAAGTGTGGTGATGTAGGAAAGTTCATTTCCCGAATGAATATGCATACGTTGCAGTTCCTCAAGTGAAGATTGAACGGTTTCATACGCGTTTCGCACATCTTTAGAGGTGAGTCCTTTTTGCAGTTGCTGGTCAAGTTGCTTTTTTTGCATTTCAATTTGTCCACTAAAAATCACAATGTGGGTCAGTGTTGGTTGAAGCAGAAAATACTCAATCAATGCCATGCAGCACACAATGCAGAGTATAAAAACAATGTTTTTTTGTATGGGAGATAGGGTAGGTAGCATACTTAAAAAAGAATCGCGTCTTGTTGTAGCGGTACCATGAAGGTAAATGTCACATCTGTACGTTTTAAAAGAACTTGAATGGGCAATTCAAAATGTTCGATAAAAGGCAAATCTTCAAGCCTGTTTTTAAATGCAATAAGGTCATTGCGGGACATCGCTGTTCCGCTTAGAGCGAGCGTATGCGCATTGAAATCAAGCGCAATATTTTGCAAACGGATCGTTTGATCCACTTCTCCGAATAATGCCGCAAGCGTTGGAGTGACGACAAAAAATTTCTGCTGTTCCGCATGCATGGCGGCAATCGTTTTATTGACAGAAGCAATGCCTGAACGTAAACTCACCGGATTTTTTGTAACCAATGAAGTATTGTGGACCGTAGTTATAAATATGTTTTGTAGAGTAAGCTGCGCGATAAGCAGTGCCGTGGTAATCAGGAGTATTTCAAAAAATCCCCACAAGAGCATAACGCGCACGACACTCGTAAGCGACTGCATCTTGACGCGTTTTTGATAGTATGAAGGAATGAGGTTGAGTATCAGCATAGTATGCAGTGAGTATACCACAGTAAGCCGTATCAGTATATTTCGTAAATACTCAAGAGAAGTTCCTGCTGGTTTCCGGTTGCGGAAATATCAAAACCAAGCGTTTGGAGCACGCTACTATCATAGAACAAGCGTATATTTTCATTAATATGGATTTCCTCGCCGATAACCTCGCCCATAATGGTAATGCCTGAAGCGTGATTATGGCGGAGGTATATCTCGTCTTCGGAAAAAATGAGGCCGGTCAAGGAAATGGGAACATCGGCAACCGCATCGTCAATGGTAATGGTAATTTTCTTTTTTGCCGCGAGAATGGGAAGATTATTTGCCGACAGGTGCGTATAGGGAACCTGGATAGTAATCTTATCGTCCGCAATAAGTGTTCCCGTAACTTCAACCGGATCAGGATAATCAAGATTTTTCAATTTAATTTTATCAGAAACATAGTACACGCCTTCCGTAAGGATATAGCGTCCCAGACCGGCATCATGTCGCGACTCAAGATAATTGATGAAATCTTGATTAGACGGAAAAAGCGTTCCCGCGCTATTCGCTTGTGCCTGATAAGATTGAAAATCAAATACGGGGAATTCCAATTGACCGATTACTAACACACCGTCAATGGTTTGCGCACCTTCAATAAAGCCGTTGTTGGTGATAGAGGTAACGGCGGTTGCGTTTCCGGAAGCGGTTGTGGTGGCATAAATACCTGCGGAATTTTCCACGGTAATTTTATCCGCCTGCACGTCACCAAAAATTGCAGTGCCGGGACCTGTTTCCAGCGTTAATTTTTCCTTTGCGATTACCCCTCCGTCTATAACAGCGCCTTGTTGCAGGGTAAGCCGATTATCGCTCCACACATTACCTATCAAAAACGGAGAGTACACGCCATCAGTGTCGGCATGAACATTGTGCTTGCCGTACGCTACATAGGCGAAGGTTGCGGGGAATGCGGTAAACTCGGTAAGCGCCTGCAGTGTGCGGTACCGGTTATGGGCATTGCTTATTGCGGTAATCAATTTATGCGTTGGTTCGGTTTCGGAATCAGTAATGGTGTACGTTGTGGAAGCATTATTCAACACAAAACTTTCTGACGCGCTGTACGGCCACATATTTTTGATGCGGATCATACCATCTTCTATGGCCGCCTCCGCAGAATAAAAACTCTGGTTTGACTGCGTAATATTAAACCCCATGCGCGCGTTCATAATGCCGAGCCGGGCAAGTGCCGTACCGATAAACACGGTCAGCGTTGTGATGAACAACACGAGTACGATAACGGTAAACCCTTGATTGTGCGCGTGCCGATCATACCCTGTATAACCAATGTGCGTATACCAAGATGCGGGTATCTGACGTTGTTGTCGAGGCGTATGGAGCCGAGATTGTATTTGCATAAAATACACTGCACTATTTTTTGCGAATAAGAATACTGGTTGCGAGCGTATAGGTTGCTTGGTAGTCAAAACGACTGGAGGGAGATTTTGCGTCAAGGGTAAGCACGATGCGTATGGATTCAGAAGTTCCGTCGGTATAACGCGTCAGCGTTAAAGCGGATATTTCTACCATTTCATCGGTAATCATTTCATCGGTATATCCTTCCCGGGAAAAGATGAGCCTTTTGTTGCCGTCAACAAAAAAGATAACGCGTACTTGTGGTTCATCAATATCATAAATATTGGTCAAAAGAGCGAGCGTGCCGGGTGATGCGATAAAGTCGGAATACGGCAGGTCAAGTGTGTTTGCCGCGCGAATCTGGTGTACCATGCGCTCCATGGCATAGCGTGCGTTTTCCCAAACTGCGCGTTGAGCAGCTGTTTTATTGCGCAATACAAGAACCGTGAAAGTAAACTGCGTTATAAATACCACGGTAAGCGCGACAAGCGCCGTGTAGAGTATGAGGTTGATAAGCGAGTAGCCTTTTTGCGTAGCGTGTGGTTGCATACTCATTGCCAATGTGTAAGGTATAATTCCAAGGAATGTATCTTGGTGCCTTCTCCAACCGCTTCCCATTGTATGGTAGCGGTTACTTTTTTAGTATCAGGGTCAGCGATGCACCCTGCTAGCGTTGAGATATCACGCGTTATAGGATCGCGGCAGATATCGGACAGGGTAAAAGAACGGGAAAAAATAGAGAGCATGGTTTCTGATCCCATTTGAGGGTTCCATGGCGGACCTCCACTGCCCAGGTAATAGGGCGTATTTGACGAGAGCGATGAAAGATTTGTCCAATCACCATCGCGCATGAACCGTACCTGCTCCATAAGTTCAATGGCAAGATATTCGGCTTGTACGGCACGCGCCTGATTGTTCGTAATACGTAGGCTGGTAAGGATTATTTGCGTAATATTCAATACGAGTACACTGCCAAGAGCTATCGCTGCCATAACCTCAACGAGCGAAAACCCATTTGGGTAATTTTTTACACAAGAAACCTTATCCCATGTATTGCAGGATGAGTGTATTACTGGCTTTGGCATAAAACATTTGTGCCGGCAGATACATCGCCATCAATGGTATAGGAAGCGATAAGAGAACCGTCAATAGTCACGGTAAACGGTTTTGTAACCTCGTTGTCGTCACGGTGCACGCAGAAGAGCGTTTCCGATGGCGCCATGTCGTGAGTGTGAATACGGAGTGTTTGCGGTTCCCCATCAACCAAGACCGTATCTTCCCATGCAAATACATTACCACTCACATAATCTTGAAAATCAATGGTGTGTGTATACGTGCCTCCGCCACTTTCCGTAAAATCGATGGTCATGAAATTGGCGTTTTTAATTCCCCAATTGAACGCATAGTGCACATGCTCGCCGCTTGAACAGAATGCCCCCCCATTGCTAAAGTCAATAGTAACGGTTTTTTGCGTCCCGTCCGCGAGCTTCAGCGTAATGACGAAAAAATTATCGTTGATATTGCCGTCAAATTCAATACTGGTAATAAATACCGACATTCCCGCGGACAGGGTATAGTCAACGATATCAATTTCGGTGCCGGAAGATTGGGCGCCTTGCGGTAAGCCGGTGCCATCGGTATGGTGCCAAACTGTAGAGTTGTCAATTGAAATTTGGTGGAGCAGGCGGTTGGTGTCACTCCATGAAATAATCATTTTTTCTATAACCACATCATCGCTTCCCGCGTTGGTAAGCTTGATATCGCGTAAGTGTTTATTTCCCTCACCAAGAATTTTTGCGTTTGAAACATCAATTACCAAATCACCGGACTCTCCTTCATTCGCAATAACTTTACCAAGTCCGTTAACCGCAACAGTCGTCGTTCTGGATGCAATGCCATTGTGGAAAGCGGTAATGGATAGCGTACCACCATTCGGCGTTCCTCCATCAACACGGTTAAAGAGCACCTCATCGCCTCCTTCAAGCACAATGCCGGTAATTTGTGTGTTGGCGGGGAGTACATGTATGATATTTGACGGATCTCCTTCCGTGTATGATGCGCCTTGGAAAAGCGCGTAGCTTGTGGTTGCAAAGTGGACGCCGTACTGGTTATTTTCCGTTGAGGCGACGGTTTGATTTTGCGCAAAGCGAAGCGTTTCCACCATATCCTGCGTAACCGAATCCAGGGTAAGGGTGCTCTGAAAATTTTTCAAAGGGATAAAGGAGAGGAATCCTATCACCAGTACAAAACCGAGTACGACCAAGATCTCAATCAGTGTAAATCCTTGAAAGTGTGTATGGAGATTGTATGCAGAGGAGTAGGGTGTAAGTTTTTTATGCATATGATGTATGGATCGTGGCAAGGCTTAAACCAATCGCCGTGGTCAAGGAACGCGACTGATTGGGTAAGAGGCTAAGTCCGGAAGCAAGTGCCACGTGCGCAAGCGGATTGTCCTGTACGACGGTGAGGGAGAGTTCTTTTGCCAGAAACGCATCAAGTCCGGAAAAGTTTGCCCCTCCGCCGGAGAGGATAATACGTTCAATCGTATGGTGGCGGGGAAAGTGGTCGTAGTAAAAATTTATCGCTTCGCGAATATGCTGGACGAGCTCAAGCATTGTATGTTGCAGAATGATGCGTACCGCTCCCTTGCCTTTCCGTTCATTCAAACCGCAAATGATCATGGCTTTTTCAGCCTGGCTTTCGGTTAGCTGGAGCGTGTCTTGGATGACGGAACGGATATGATGCGCGGAAACGGGCACGCTCACGGTGAATTGTACCGTTTGGTTGTCGTAGACCATGATGCTGGAGCGTGATGCGCCGATATCAATAACGAGTGTTGCGGGCTGGGCAGGATCTTTCGGGTTCTCTCTAAAGATGGTGCGAATAATGGCGAGCGCTTCCACCTCAAGCGACACCGGTACGAGCCCCGCATGCTCAAAGAGGCGCAGGTAACTATCCACAATGGACTGCTCAATAGTTGCCGCGAGTATCTGTTGGGGCAAGGTTGTATCAGTGCGGGGAACCGCCATCCAGTCGTAGTAGACATGGTCCAGAGGCACGGGAATGTGCTGTTCCAGCAGCTTGGGAATCGTATCCGCGGTTGCGGATGCAAGGTCGCCGGGGAGATCAATCAACTTCACAAATGTTTTTTGCTCCGGCAAGCAGGCATTCACCTGATTGCCGGTAAAGGGGGATCCTTTTGGATTTTGCAGAAGCTCATAGAGCCGTTCACGCAGTTTGTCTTCCTGCCGTATCTCTCCGCCGACAAGCAACCCTTCCTCCAACGAAAGTATGTTGTAGCTCGTCAGCACCGCCTTTCCTTTCTTACGCTGCATTTGGGCGCATTTGAGCGAACGATCGCTTACATCAACGGCGATGGTATTTGACCGGAAATACGAAGGGGAAAATTTCATAATGGTTCTCAAGGTGACTAAATGGATTGCGTGAGCGTATACATGGGAAGCATAATGGCAACCGCCACGCCACCGATCGCACTGCCCAAGATCAAAATGAGTACTGGTTCAATAATGGCGGGCAAATCATTCATGAGTTGATTGACTTCTTCTTCGTAAAATTGCGCCAGCTCTTCCAGAATGGTGTCTAATTCTCCGGTTTCTTCTCCCACGGCGACCATTTGCGTAATGAGCGGCGGAAAGAGCGCGGGATTCGCCTTGAGCACCTCTGCAATGGAGATGCCCTTTTTGATTTGCGCCGTCGCCTGGGATATGGCCAACCGATAGGGACGGTTGCTGACCACGCGCGCGGTTATTTCAAAGGTTCGGGTTATGGAGATGTCGGTTTTTAAGAGTGAGCTGAAGGTTCGGGAAAACCGCGCGAGATTGATTTTTTTGATGATCCCTTTGAGTATCGGCGTTTTCAATAAAACCTTGTGAACGATGTTTTTTCCCGGTTCGGTGCGCAGAACCTGTATAGAGGACGCGATGAGGAGCAGCGTGCCAAGAAGAATGTACAAACCGTAGTGCTGTATGCTATTGCTGACGAATATCAACACGCGCGTTGGCAGGGGGAGTTGCGCATCAAATCCTTCAAAAATAGAGACGAGATTCGGGATAACGAAAATAAACATAAACACGCCGATGCCGAGCATGGCGCATACGATAACTGAAGGGTAGATCATAGCCCCGCGCACTTTGCTTACTATTTCGTGGTCCTTTTTCATCTGGATGTACAGCTGGTTGAGCACCTCTTCCAATTTACCGCCCGCTTCACCGGCTTTCAGCATGTTGATGAGAATCTCGCTAAAGACCGAATGGTAGGGAACGAGCGCGTCAGAGAGCGGAACGCCACTTTCCACTGCGGCCGCGACGGATCGCAACACTTTTTTAAAAGAGGTATGGGTTGTTTGGGCTTCAAGCGTATGGAGCGCGCGGGAGAGTGAAACTCCCGCTTTCAACATGACGCCAAGATGTTGCACAAAAAATATTTTTTCACTTATTGGAACATGGGGCTGCAAAAACTTTTCCCAGATTTTCTTGGGCTGTTTTTTGTGCTGCGCGGCGCTTGTCTGCGCCTGCTGAAGTGGTGTTTCTGGCATGGGGAAGTAACGACTAACGCATACTTAATAATTGAGAGCAAAGGACGGCGTTTTCCAAAGTATCTGGCGAATTGCAGAGGCAGATACAGACGGTTGCCGGTTGAAGATGCGCGCTATTCTTTTGTTACACGCAGCACTTCTTCCAGCGTGGTGATTCCGGATTTTGCCTTGATGAAACCGTCTTCTAACATGGAGATCATTCCCTGACGGATCGCGACCTCAAGCAATTCTTCTCGGGTTGCGTGCTTGCGGACCATGGCGGAAACTTCCGGAGTTATTTCAAATATCTCATAAATACCAATTCGCCCTTTATAACCAGTGCTATTGCATTCCTTGCAGCCTACTCCTTTGTAGAACAGCAGTTCATCCAAGCCCTGTTTTTCATTCAAGATAATACCTTCACGCGCCAGCGTTTTTAAAATTGAGGGAATATTAAACGCTTTTTGGAGCTCTGTAATGTCCTCGGTATTCAAATTGTAGCTCTGAATGCAGCTTTGACAGATTTTACGCACCAGACGCTGACCGATAATCACATTCGTGGTTGAAGCGACGAGAAAGGTCGGAACTTCCATTTCCATGAGGCGTGGGAGTGTGGTCACCGCATCATTCGTATGGAGTGTGGAAAGGACCAGGTGGCCGGTCATGGCCGCGTGGATCGCAATTTCAGCCGTTTCGGTATCGCGAATTTCTCCCACCATGATAATGTCCGGATCCTGGCGAAGGAATGCGCGCAGCCCTCCCGCAAAGGTGAAACCGATCTTGGGATTCACCTGGCTTTGGTTGACGCGCGGCATACGGTATTCAATAGGATCTTCAATAGTGGAAATATTAACATCCGGCGTGTTCAGCATGTTGAGAATGGTGTAGAGCGTGGTGGTTTTTCCCGAGCCGGTTGGCCCTGTTACCAGAATCATGCCGTGAGGTTTTTTGATGTTGCGCTTGACGATGTCGTGTGCCTTTGGCTGGAGACCGAGCTGCTCAAGCGTCAATACCTGGCTTTTCTCATTCAAAAGCCGCATGACGACTTTTTCGCCGTCAAACACCGGAATGATGGACACGCGAAACGCAACCTTATACTCGCTCGTTTCAATTTTAAAACGCCCGTCCTGCGGCAGGCGATGCTCGTCAATTTTCAGGTTGGAGAGAATTTTGATGCGTGCGACAAGACCTGACTGCACGGGTTTGGGAAGCGTCATGACATCCTGCAAAATACCATCAATGCGATAACGAACCACTAGCTGCCGTTCCTCCGGCTCAATGTGAATATCGGACGCACCTTCAAAGATCGCGTACTCCATGAGGGTGTCCACAATGCGGATGACCGGCAGATCCTTCGCGAGTTCGGCCAATGGCTTTTCCTCTCTCCCAGACTGCTGCTCCGATTGCCGGGGATTGGAAATCGTCTGGAATTCCGCCTCAAGACTCCTGTGGTATTGTTTCAAGCCCTCCTGAATCTGCGACGGCGTAGCCAGATGGAGTAACAGGCTAAGCCCCGTCTTCTTCCGAATAAATTCAAACGTTTGGAGATCATTCGGGTCGGTTACCACTATTTTCAGGTTGTGCGCGTCTTTATCAAAAGCGAGAATTTTATGCGTGAGCGCTATCGGTTCCGGAATGAGAAAAAGGATATCTTTATGAATAATCTGATTCTTAAGATTCAGAAATGGCAAACGAAGCACTTCTGCCGCATGTTCGTACAATGCGGACTCTCCCACCAATTTTTTTTCAATAAGGTAGGATTCCAGATCTTTTTTCTGCTTCTTCGCTTCTTTAACGGCGGTATCGTAAAGCCCTTTTTCAAGCAATTGATTTTTTTCCACGATTTTTTTGACGAGCTTTTCGTTGAGCATGGGGAAATGTCTACTAACTAAAAACTTGCGACCTGCAACAAGCGTCTGCACTGCATCTTAGGTACATGTCTGATATGAACACGCCAGCGATTGTGGTGTTGAGCGTTGCGGGTAATGTATACTTCTTTTCCCATTGTACCACAAAATGTACGTTGAACAAAATAGCGTACACATACGTATCCACAGCATGAACGGATCATCCGCTCCGTCACGCGTCGCATGGCTATATCCGGAGGTATGGTTGTTGTACTTGCGCAACTGCCTGTTTATAACTTTTGCTGGTATTTTCTTTGATTTTTCTGTATACTGCATCTTGCATGTATTTATTAACATCTTTTGTACTATGGCAAAGATGACTAAGTCACAGCTTTTGGACAGTTTGGCGACGCGTACCAATATGTCCAAAAAGGATGTAGGCATGTTTCTGGATGTGCTTACCGAGCTTGCTTACGCTGAAGTGAAGAATAACGGGGAGTTTACGCTTCCCGGAGTCGGCAAGCTGATAAAGCAGAATCGCGCGGCGCGCATGGGACGCAACCCGGCAACCGGAGAATCCATTCAGATTCCCGCGAAAACGGTAGTGAAGTTCCGCGTCGCGAAAGCGGCGAAAGATGCCGTGCTCTAAGAGCAGAGGATCGTAAAGTTTCAATGAAGCGGGGAGTCGGACCCCGTTTTATTGTTGGTAGTTTTATCCATACATCGGGCGTACAGGTTGCACAAAGTATGGTAATGGGGTATAGTGTCGGCTATGGTGATTGCGTGAGTCAGATATATTTTCATGATTGTTTTTGAGAGGAAATGCGGAGCATCGCTTTACATGTCGGGGTGTGGCGCAGTTGGCTAGCGCGCACGCTTCGGGTGCGTGAGGTCGCGGGTTCAAGTCCCGCCACCCCGACCAAAAATTCTATCAAGAGGGGTGGAGAACGCAAACAGTTTTGCGTTCGGCGGGACTTGAAGGGCGAGGCGATGTTTTGA
>PEYJ01000008.1 GCA_002774425.1 Parcubacteria group bacterium CG08_land_8_20_14_0_20_48_21
TTCCAACCTTGATTTTTCGAAATGTGATTCTTGGCGGAGAGGGAGGGATTCGAACCCTCGAAGGGCGTGAACCCTTACTGCTTTTCGAGAGCAGCGCCTTCAGCCACTCGGTCACCTCTCCCTATTTCTCGGCAGAGCCTCGGTCAAAAAACTGTGCCTCGTGTCTGCCGGGGTTGCCTTTTGCAAACCGTCCATACACTCCGAACTTTACCTTAAAACTTTCGGTTCGTCCATAACGCAGTACAGTATGTCAAAAAAAACCGCTCGGGTCTGTAAAAAGACAAAGCGGGTGGTGGAGTAACGCACGGGAAAATTCAGTGTGGGGTTACGTGCCAGGCCAGTGGTTTGATGTTCGGATGCAGTATGAGACGCACATGATCACCTGTACCTGTGGTAAACCGCAGCCCGCAATCGCACGATACGATGTGCATTTTTACGCCGGAGGCAAGGTGCTTCACCACGATCTCTCCCGACACGTTGATGGATACGGATAGACCCCGTTCTTGAAAGTGTACCTTTCCATTATTCTTTTTATTCCGCTTCATGCGATTTCTCCCTGGAAAAATTGATGGTCAATATATGCGAAAGAGCATTAAAACCATACCGCGCTCAACACCGTTTGTCAATAAATTATGTAAGAAACACGGATTCCCGCCTTCGCGGGAATGACAAAAAAGGGAAATTATTTTTTGGTGTGGTGTTCTTTGTCGTAGCGGTTTTGCGGTCCTCCCCTTCCCCTCCCCACTCTTCTTATTTTTTACAGCACCTTGTTTAAGAAAGGCTCTCGGAGCAGAGTGTGCACGGTTCGTCCGCTGTTTAGCGGATGAGAACGAGGCGAGAGTGAGTGCAATTTTCTCGCTGGGAAAATTGACACGTACTTGAGTAAACAAGGTGCTGTCAAAAATCCACCTTCAATTTCCATCCGGGCTGCAGTACCTCCCGCACAATGGACGGGTAGGTGTCTTTGTTATACGCAATAATATCTTTATACGTATGCTCGCGGGTCATGTGCTTGGCGTCTATACTGATTAAGCTGTCCCCCGGCTGCACAGCATACGTCGCATACTGCGGCTCAACAGACGGCAATACCAGTACCCAGCCGATCTGCAACGATCCGTTGGTAATGCGCGGGTACTTCGCCTTGTTCGCCGCAATAATATCAAGATAGGTCTGTCCTTTTTCCAAATATTTCGCCGCGATACCGGAAAGTGTATCTCCCACTTTTACAATATATGTGGCACTGTTTGCCGCGGAAACAGGAGCGGTTGTCGCAGGTGCGAGAGTTTTTGCGGTCGGCGCAGGAGATGCTGAAGGCGTTAGGGAAGCCGATGCGTCGCCTATGACGTTGGTACCCAGCGTGCCGTCCGTGTCGTCAACGCGCAGCTTGAAGGTCATAACCGGCGCATCGCCAAAATAAACGGTTTTCCCATCCAAAAGCACTTTGAATTGTAAGGTGTAGACTCCGGAATCCGCATCGCGCGTACGCAGGCGGAAGGTAAATGTACCTTTTGAACCCGGCGCCACCATTCGCTCGTGCATGAGCGCTGGAGTTTCTTTATCCAGCCAGTCCGCAGGATCATAGAGTTCTTTCGCCGCATCGTTTGCCGCAATCAATTTTATGGAGCGCGATGTCCACGGCACACTTCCGGCGTTTTGTAACACGAGCTTCGCGTCCGGCCGCCACCCGACGCGTGTTGCTATCGGCATCGTGTGTTCCACAATTTCCGCCTGGCGGTTGGAGCGCACGGTAATGTTCGTATCAAGTACGCCGCCGGTAATATCTTTCTTCGGCCATATCAGTTTCGGGTAGCTGGTCTGCACGGTTGTGTAACGCCTGAGCACGATGTGTAACGGATAGATTCCCGGCGCATCCGCGCGCAACGGCACAACAAATGTTGCCGCGTTCCCCGGCGCAATTGTTTCTTCCGCTGGTGTAAACCAGCCATACGGTGTTTCCCACCCGACATTGAGCGGCGTTGGCGTATCGGGTCCCGCCGTCACTTCCAAAAACAGTGAATCTTTTTTCCACGTTTCCGTTCCGGTGTTCCTCAACGCAAGAGTTGCTTGTACCCCATTTTCCGCAAAAAGCGTTTCGGATATTGTATGATTTTGCACCTCTGCCAAGTAGGCCGCATCGCCGTTGATGAGTGTTATGGTTACTTCTGTTTCCGGAAACCACCCTTCATTTCCTGACGCAAGAACGTACGTATGCTCACTTTGCGCGCGGGTTGGCGCGGTTACGGTAAAAGCAAATACTCCGACCGAGCCCGGGGGCACAATGGGAGTTGTCGCATAAGTAGTAACATATTGCTGTATGAAAGAAGCGGTCCCTCCCCCGTCGCGTCCCGTTGCCGTCGCCAAATTGAACCCTCCGATTCGTGAAAGATTTGCCTGTGCCAGACTGTTGCCTACATATATACCTTCGCCGGGGAAACTGTGCCAATTCGTATTGCCGTCATTGCGGTACTGCAGCGTTACGGTTTTTACCTCACCAGGTTCAAGTGTTATGGTCATATTTTTTTGGCCAACAAGCGTCGCCTTACGGGTCATGCGCCCGAGAAGTGCCAAGGCCTGGTTTTTTGCTTCCGCTCGTATCTGCGGCAGTATGTTCACTACCTGCGCCCCCGGACAGTTCGTGCAGTCAAAATCATGATGACCCCCGACGTTGGGATAGACGGCATCTCTGTACGCGCTTGATCCTGCAGGATCAATACCGAAAATTGCCGCTTCGTAGCCGACAAGCTTGACCAGTGACGCGCGGGCAAACACAGTAATATTTTCCGACTCGTAATCACCCAAAAGCGCGATGCCGATTGTGCCTTGGTTAAATCCAATCGCCTCATCCCCGTTTTTGAATCTATCCTTATTGCACAGAGCGGAACGCAGAGTATGCCCGCCCTCAACGCCCTCGCCGCCTCTATGTCCCTCATATATGGTGCCTAAGGGATCAATGATGTAATTGTATCCGACATCACCCCAACCAAGTTTTTTCGCATGATAGATGTAGAGGTTGCGTACCATGATCTCGTAGTCTTCTTTGGTGAGTACGTCATCGCCGGTAACATCTTTGAGCTGTCCCGCCGTATGGTGGATGATAATCTTGTCCGCAGTTCTATAATCAATTGGCCAAAGCTCTTGCGCATCACGCGAGGTCAGTTCATCTGTTGTAGGAAGCCAGCGCTCGCGCGGTACGATGCCGGCTTCCGCCGCAAAACCGGTTGCTTGTCCGGCAAATACAGTGGAGTCAAAAATATGCGACGGAATTTTGTAAAATGTTGTCTGTAAATCGGCAATCGGCATGTCATACTGCAACATTTCGGCGCGAACCTGAAGCCATCGCGCTTTGCCATATTGCACATCACTCACACGCCAGCCTGCGGCAAGTTTCCCGGCAGTGTCTGTTGGCAGGTCCGCCTGTTCGCGCAAGGGATACCAGGCTGACCACGTTGCACTGTTGTTTGAGGTGCGAAAAGATAGCAACGGCTCCGTCGTACTCGCATGCGTCCATTCGGCGAAAAAACTCGTAAAGGTAAACGTGTTCTTCAGAGGAGTGGTTACGGCATAGGATCCGTCCCACATCCAGATAAAATCCGTACGCACCGCTTCTTGGGGACGGCTCTGCCACCCTACAAACAAAAAACCCGCTGCCGCGGTACACAGAAGCGTTGCGAAAATATAATGAAAGTGGTGTTTGTGAAGATTCATGGGGATACTGCGGAGATTTATGGCGCGGAGGATCTCGCGCCGAGGAACACGCGCAAGGTGGTTGACGCAAGTGTTGCATCATCAAGGGTTATCGGTTCATATCCTGCAGCTTTGGCAAGATCGGCAATTGCCTGTGCCTCCAAAAGCGCGGCTTCGGTATGGTAGCGCACTTCCGTTTCCGTGTAGTCAAACCTGTCCGCATTGTCCGGCGTTATGTCCGTAAATCCTGCACTTTTGAGCGTAGCGGCAAATGCGCCGGCTACACCGCGCAAGCCGTTGGCATTGAACACGTCAACCGCAAAGACTTCCCGCGCGAGCGGCTCTGGCTGTGGCGGCTCTGGCTCCTTTGGTTCCTGAACAGGTTCGGGTTGGTGTTCGGTTACAACCGACTGAACGGTAAGCTGCGGCTTTTGCAAAGCGCGTAGTTTTGCCACCCATAGACCCCCGCCTGCCACAAGCACAATCGCCGCCACGCCGACCATCAGGCGCAAGACGGCTGTTGTTGCTGATTTCTCTGAAAGTAAGCGTGAGGCGAAAGCACCCTCCCGCACGGTATCTTTTGACGCTCTGCGCAATACCATGCTCCGATATCCGTCCATCGCCATGCGTATAACGAGCCAGGCCATATTGAGCGCAAGAAGCGCCATAAGCATACGCAGCAGCGCGCGCGCCGGAACTGCAAATTTGGTTACCTGATCCAGACGCACGTGACCGGTAATGCCATGGTAGTCATAGGACGCAACCGGCACAAAAACCGCCCACCCGAACCACGGGTAGGGAAAATCCATCCGCACGGTTTTCCGCTCTCCCGCATCCAAGGTTAACCGTTGCTCCTGCGCGGTATTGCGATGAGGAAAAAGTTTATCGGTGAGTACGGCTGCGACATACACCTCGCGGCTTTCTGTATCCGGATTTTCCAACTCAAACGTTGCGCGTGCCTGATTTGTGGCATCCGCAAGAGTCACATAAAAATTTGCGGTAAGGTCTTGCTGGGCGCTCACGGTTCGCCAAAACAAGCCAAGCGACAATACGAGGCAGAGGAAAATAATGTGGTGTTTCATAGCACGCGGTTAGTATACCACAAACTTCCGTCTCAAAAAACCCATAACTTGCCTGCGTAACGAAAGTATCCTGCGCGACGCATTTCCCTCCATGCTACAGGAGCGTCTGCTGCCGCGGCGCCTGTATCATAATCACACTCAACGCCGCGAGCAGCCAGAAGAGCACGGCAAGATCGTTCTTAAAATAGGGTACGTCCACCAGCCCATGAACGAGCATGGCAAAAAACGCGGCGGCAAACGCCAAAAGATATGCGCGCTCGGCAAGCGGATCTTCACGCAAGAACAATCCGCCGCGAGGTCGCACCATGCCTTGCCCCGCAAAACCCGTGCGCGCGAGAATTGCAAGCCAAATCACAAGTACGCTCACCATACCAAATAATCCGGTTTCGCTCCAAAAGTTCAGAACGACATTATGCGGGTAGAGATACACTTCAATGTAGTCAACGGTATGATAGGATGCCACCCGCGTCTGATAGCCGGCAAGCCCCGCTCCAAAAATCGGGCGACCCTTGAGCATGGCCAGGGTCTCCTCCCACTGCATTTTACGAATGATGCCGGAGGTGCCGTTGAGTGTCAGCTCCCGCACCAAAGGTTCGCGGTACTGCGGCATGAGCACAAGCATGCCGATGCCGATAAGCACAAGCGCCGCTGTGGCTGCTGCGGTGCGGCGACTCCAAAAAATGCCAAAGACGGCAACGCCCGCAACTAATGCAACAATCGCGCCGGTCGCATCTGCAAAGACCAATGCCGCAACACCCGTTCCCCAAACAACGGCTTGGAGAAAAATTTTTGCAAATGTTACCGCGTCTTTTCTCCGCTCCGCAAGAGTTGCCTGCAGCCAGCCAATCACCAAAAGTAAGACGGGAACTGCAAAGAGTCCCAGGGCATTGGGGTAGCCGTAAAAACTCGTTACGCGCCTTGTGGCGGCAGCCGCCCAAAATGGATTGGAAATTCCCCAGCCGGTAAAATGCTGATACACCGCAAGGAGCGATGCGGCAAGCACTGACAGCGAGAGGCTGCCGATAAGTAACGGCACATCGCGCTTGCGCACAATCGCGGTTGCCACAATGTATAGAGCGATGGGTTCAATAATGTACGCTTTCCATATACCTGCCGCCGCACGTACATCGGGAGCGATAAATAGCGCGATGGTAGCGGCGAGCGCAAACAGCACAATGCCATAACGATACGGAAGGGACGCGAGGTGCGTGCGAATGTTGCGCGGCGTTTCGGTGAGGACCCAACACACAACCAACACAACGAGCATTGATTCCAAAAAAGTTGTGGGAATGCCGAAAATTGTCAATCTCAACAAGTAGCTTGGTGTGGTGGCGGCGAGGAACACCAAGGCCATACGCAGGTTGCGAAACGCAAGATACGCATAACCTGCTGCACATAAGATGAGTGCGAACGTGTACATAGGTGCATATTACCGCGTTGCCGCACGGTTGCATAGCATGCGCCGTAACCGCTCCGTCGGCAAAGCGCGTACAACAAGAGCAAATGCGAAAAAACTCACCATACCTGTCGCAAAGAGGACAACCAGTGGCTCGCCGCGCAAAGGCAATAACACCGCCGCCATGCCGGCGGCAACCGCAAATGCCCTGACTATGCCGCGCGCGTCCGGTCGTAGTTCGCTCTCCCGCCACACAACGGCATACGTGCCGATCATGACCGCCACTTCAACCGCAACGGTCATCCACGCCGCGCCCCACATGCCGTAGCGCGGAATGAACACCTTATAGCCGATGAGCGCAAAAACCGCGCTTGCGAGAAACACGGGTATGACCTTTTTTTGACGGTTGAGCGCAATAATAACATGGCTCCAGAATGTGGAGATAAATATGGCGCACACTGCAAAGGTGAGTATTTCTAAAACCGCGCCCGAAGCTGTAAAAGATGCGCCGGCGACAAGTCGCATCAGCGGCCGCGCGGTTACATACATGCCAACGCCCATCGCAAGCGTTACGAGCAGCAGCATATCAAATCCTTTTCTCGCGATGTTCAAGAACGCTTCCCGATCGCCTCGCACCCAAGAAGCGGTGAGCACCGGCAACAGCAGCCCCATAAATGCCGTAGGCGCATATACCAGAACTTCCATGATGCGATACGGCGCGCCGTACATACCCACCTCGGCTTGGCTACGATAGAATGACAGAAAAACCGTATCCATTTTGAGATACAGGAGATTGGCAAGCGTGGTAAGTGCGATAGGCCACGCACGATGTACAACGAGCAGCGCAACGGGCAAATCAAAGACAAAGTGTATCGGTACAAGTTTGCGGGCATACGAAAATGACAGCGCGAACATGCACAGATTCGCTATGCCCATGGCTCCCAAAAGCAGCCAGTAACCGACAACCGTATCGGGCATGCGCCACGCGATTACTATAGCCGCGACATACAACGCGATACGTCCCGCGACTTCCGCTCCCATGAGCTGCTGCATTTTGAGATGTTTTTGAAATATGCCCGTGAGCATTTGATGGAGTGTCCCGAAAAAAAATGAAATTGATACAATAACAATTCCGATAAGTAATGCTCTTGGATACGGAAGGAAAAATGCTGCTATCGGGGCAATGCCCAACACGATAGCTGCGGAGGCAACGCGCAGAGTAAATATGGTTCCCACCACAACTTCGGATTTTTCCGGAAATTCCGCAATAAGTTGCAAGAGCGTCAGCGTAATACCCAAATCCACCACGATGGCAAAAATTTGCATGTACGTGGTTGCCGTCGTATACCACCCGAAATATTCCGTTCCCAAATAGCGCGTTAAAATACCCAGCGTTAAAATGCCAAACACAACGCTTACGGCGCGTCCCCCAACCTGAATACCGGTATGCAGAGCTATGGATTTTGCAAACATATACAGAAGATGATGCACACCAAATTTCAATACAGCTCATTGATAGTACCGCACTTGGTAGCATTTGACAATCAGTATGCTTTTTGCTATGCTAGCATTAGCCAGAAAGGAAAGGGCAGGATTGTCTTTTGACGCCTTCGACTCTATCCCTACGCACAAAAGCGCTTGCATCGCGCAATGTAGGGGAGAAAGCGCGTCAGAATCCAATCCTGTTTTTTTTGTTTTTCGCATCGCACTTTTGACAACCGTGGCATTTTGCCACTCCATAGAGGAGGTGTGTCATGATCACCAAACCCTTATTTCCAAAAACCGCGGTTTGCTTGGACCATGATGAAGTAGGCAGACTACTCTGCAACGACAACTGCTTGTACTATTGCCCTTGGGAAGGAGGACACGTGTTCTTACGTCCTTCTGAATCGACATTGCCCGAGGCGCATGAGCTTGTGCAGGAAAAATGCCCAAGTGCAGCCGATCTCACGGCAGAGCATGATGTGCTAACCGCGTACGAGCAGAGCGGTCATCCACCCATGGACAAAGTGCACTGCACACATTGCGCGCATATCATGAATATGCGGGAGTGGCAAGCTACCACCGGCAAGCATAGAGGGTTCATAAAATTTTGGTGCCCCAACTGCAGCAAAACCATGAATTTGATTTTTTGATTCTCTCCTCACGCTCCTCCCGACGCCTCATCCGCGCCGGGTTTTTTTATGTACTCAAACTCCCGCGGCATGCCGCGGGAGTTTGAGTTAGCATGCGATCACCCGCTACTTCACTTCACGTTCAATATCTTTAATTTCTTTTTTCGCATTGGTATTGACAAGTTTTCTTTCGTATGCTAGTATAGGGGTTCACGGTAGCAAAGCTCCAAAGGCGCAAAAACCTTTACTTGAAAACAAAAAAGCTTTTCCCCCAACAGAAGGATAGCTTTTTTATTGCGCTTTTAACACAAGAAACTTAAAAAAATGCGAAGATGAATTCCCGCTTTAGCGGAAACGACCTAGCAAAAGAAGACCCTCGCAAGGCAGGCACGACAAGCATGGGATTTTTACTTGAGGATTTGATCCGGCTTCGGCTCGACCACTTCCCGATAAAAATTTCTTGCCTGCCCTACGAGGGTTTTTTTATTGCTTAGAAACCCCTAAACAATCAACTACCCAGCGGTCTCTGCCGCGGGGAAAACAAGTACACACCACACCTCCAACATACCCTCTAATATACCCCTCACTCTACTACACATAGCGTTCTTACCATCAAACAATCACTATCTTACGGCCGTCACTTTGTGATTGTTTTTTATTTGCTTGATTGGTAGAGTATAGATACCGCGCATTTGCATTAATAATAAACTTCCCTGTGCCAAGAGCACAGGGAAGAGCAAGTTTTAGTGTTTTTTAGCATGTTGATAGCACGGCGTTTTGCTTCGTTTTATATAAGTGTTCATTTCTTAAAGAAATGTTTTTTGATTGCAGTGGTATTCTGTATGTTTATTGCCGTGATTATTTGCACGTACGGCTCCGCGTTGTAAAAAGCCACCAACTTTGCCATCGGTTTCTCGTAGGGATGTGGCGAAATAAATACGCTTTGTTGTAATTGTAAAAAATTTAGTGCTTTCAAATGATCACGCAAGACTTTTCTAAAAAATCTTTCTTTTTCCGGTATATCAAAAGACACGATTCTCCATTTTTTGTCCCAGTGTTGAGGAATTTTAAAGCGTATAGAGTTTCCCACAATACTTAATAATCGTGCTTGTGTCCTCCCGCTCTCGGTAGCAACCAATTTATATGAACCGTCCTTGAGCCTTCTTTCCTCAATAAGCTTTGTATGAGCAAGTTTACGAATGGATCTATTAAAATTCTGCTGGTTGATACGCTGCCAATCCTTTCGTATACTGCGTAAAATACGATAGTATCTCGTTGGAGAACCCGCTGATCCTAATGCTACACCACCCACAAGCGCGAGAAGAATTTTTTGCTGAGTTTTTCCAAGTTTATACATAAAAACAATAGGTTCTAGAATAGCAAACAATTCCGCCCTACCTATCCCCATCTTAAAGAAAGCATTTTTCTTAGTATGTCACCAAATGACGGCCGTTACAAGTTGATTATTTCTATAAGCGAATAATCAACTACCTGGCAGTAGAGACTGCGTGGGGAAAACAAGTTTTATGAAGGGTAACGAGATTTAGTTGAACGTGGTCTCGGTCGAGGTCGCTGTGCCATCTCCTTCAGATAACTTTTCAACACCTACCAAACATACCGCCTGCCATGGTCGGTAGTGGCTGGTAAACGTCGTATCTTTTTCCGTTCCGTCCGGATAGGCAACGCTGTAGGTAAACTCCGCGTCCGCCCCCGCATGCGCGCTCTCGGTGCATTTTTTGGTTCCCGGCGCCAAGTCCAGCGTTTCTATGTACTTGGTCGGCGGCGGCGCGGTAATATTGTACACGCGCGGTTCGGTTTGTGATGCCGCACGACCGTCTTTGGTTCCCCAAAACGTAAAAATCAATTCATCCCCTTCTATAGCGGTGCGTATAAGTATGTAGCTCCCCGTATCGTTCATAAAACGGTAATCGGGCCAAGGATTATAAATCGTTGCGTCTGTCCCTGCCGGCTCGTAGTAAATGACACGGTACGAATGGTTTCGGCGCTGGGTTATGGGAAGGCCGGAAGTAAGCGTTGCGCGAAACGTCGTCGTGCCGATTTGGCAAAGTCCGCCGCCAAACTCGGGTATGGTTTTATTTCCTTTAATCACCAATTCTTCCTTGTAACCATGTTCTCCGTCCACATCACCCAACGCGGCGAGCAGTGAAAATTCTTCCCCGGGCTTCACGAGCAAACCGTTTAAAGCAGCAGCTCCCGTTGCAATGTTATGCCGACGATTTGGAGGCGATCCCGCAAAGTTAGATCTGCCAATGCCAATAATTTCTTTAATGCCAAGATCATTGCCATCCGCGGTGACGGCCTTCGGCTCAATCGTACGCGGTGTAACGGGAATCGCAGGATTGCCTTGCGGAGTGGAAGTTGCCGTCTTACCGGTTGCAAGATACGCCAGAATATCGCGCGTTGTTGCCGTAAGCTCTAAAGATTTTCCTTGTTTACTTTCCTGAAATATGACAACGCGCCCTTGATCGTTCATTTCAAACTTCGCGTCCTGCGCAGGATATACCGCATCGCCAAACACGTCCATCAACAATTTACGGATGGCAATCTCATCCAGCGTCAAATTTACCTCTCCGTCTATTTCTTCCACCCGAAGCCATTCCGCAATCTGCCGCGATCCAATGGCTATGTACTTATCACCCAATGCCAAAAGCACACTCGGCCGCTTGAGCATAGCCTCGGCTTGCGGCACGAGCGGCTCAACGCGTGATGCGGTAAGTGTCGGATACAAAGAAATTGTAGTCAGCGTTACATCGGGAGTTTTCAGTTTATGCAAATCCCCTACTACTTGCGCCACAACGCTCTCGTACGGAAAAACGCTCCCCGCGCTTTCCGGATCCACCGCGACCATAGGTTCCGCACCGCGCCAACTGATTGCAAGCCGAGCCGGAGAAGGCGACTTACTATATTCGCCGAGAGCATCCTCCAATACATTGTGCAGCTCTTGCGTATTGACCGTAACGGGAACATCTACTTCATGGGAAAGAAATTTTCCCCACGCAAGTTCAAACCACTGCCGCATGCGCGAACCCGTATGCCCATACGCAAACGCGCGGGCGATCGCCGCATCTGCATCATAAGAAAACAGTTCATAAGCAAAATCACGGTCGTTCGCTCCGACAAGCACCGCGTCAAAGGTGTGGGTGTGTTCACGGTAGTGAAAGGTCAGTCCCTTGTTCTCAAGTGCATCAACCTTTTCACGCAGCTGCCAGAGCACTTTCGCCGGATCCTTGCCCGCAACATCCATGCCCGCAAGTACGACACCTGGCGCAAACGTATGCGCATAGGCACCCGCCCACTGCACCATGCCAAAAATACCCCCTGCAAAAAGCATGGGGGGTATGCCAAACGCGATTATAGGTAGGCTGCGGAAAAAATTATGCATGGTCGGACACGCGCGCAAGTAGTTCGTTCAACACCTCTTTGGGGTCTGCGGGAACCACATTGCTATTGCTCACCCAAAGCGGCATTTTACCCCTCACGTGCAACGCTTGAGCTTCCGAAAAAATGGATGTGGGAACCGTCACTTCCAGCGTAACGCTCGTCTCATCCCGATTGATAATGGTTGCTTCGGTTTTTAACATACAACCATGAAATTTAAAATCAAGAGTAACTTGGTGAAATATTTTTCCATTTCCCCGGGTATAGGCAAGTGTATGCTCTTGTCAGGATACCTTTCTTGTGTAGCGTCATTATGTGCCCCGCACGGTAATCACCGTTTCTGTTTTTGGCTGCGCTTTTTTTGGCAGGATAATTTCCAAAACGCCCTGCACGAGTTCCGCGCGTATGCGAGACTCCTCAACCGCCACCGGCAATACAATGCTACGGGAAAAATTGCCCCAGTAACACTCTTCATGAAAGGCGCGAGCTTCTTGGGTTATTTTTGGCTTGCGACGTACGCCGCGAACGGTCAACAAGTCACCCGAGAGACCCACACGTATATCGGCGGCATCCACACCGGCCATAGGCGCATGCACGAAAAGTGCGTCCTCCGTTTCCGCAACATCCACCGCAAGCGAACCGCCAAAATCTTCGGATTCCCAAAAAGATTGCTCTTCGTATGCGACAGGGCTGTCTTTTTGCACAAAACGCACCGCACGCGGGCGTAAGAGAGCGTCTTCTGCACCCGTGAGCACGGTGGGATTCGGGGAGATTGATTTTTTTGAGGGGAAAAAGTCCTTGAACATGCCTTCATGATACCCCAGTTTACATCTACATGCAACCTTTGGCATGAGCTGTACTCCGGCAGAATATCCGAGAGTTCCTGCTACATGCAATCCCCGACTCTACGTAGGTGATTGAAAACATCTCATTGCGTTACGCTGGTTGGGGAACGCTTTTTTTTGCGGCAAGTGGTGGCTGCTGGATGGTTCCTTTCTTTTCCCCCGATGTTTTGTCAGCTCCAAGCTGTTTACCTTCCATCAGCCGATCAAATTCCTCTTTTTCCAGCGTCTCTTTTTCAAGGAGTACCGCAACGATCAACTCAAGTTTTTCGCGATGCGTACGAATCAGTGTGAGCGCGACAGCTTCCGCATCCCCGATCAGCCGATGGATCTCCGTATCAATCTGTTTTGCTACATCTTCGCTGTAATCGCGCCGCTCGTGAATTTCTCTCCCTAAGAATATCATTTCATCACGCTGACCGAAAGTACGCGCGCCAAGCAAATCGCTCATGCCGTACTGCGTAACGAGTGCTCGGGCAATGGAGGTAACCGTCTGTAAATCGTTGCTCGCTCCGGTTGTTAAGGCTTCCGTGCCGAAAATTTCCTTTTCCGTTACATAGCCACCGAGCGCCACCGCCAGATCTGCCAGCAACTCCGCTTTGCTGTGCAGGTGCTTGTCTTCCATGGGAAGTTTGAGCGTGTAGCCCATAGCGCGCCCGCGGGAGATGACCGATACTTTTTGCACCGGATCCGCGTCCGGCAGAAAATGCGCCACGAGCGCGTGACCGCCTTCATGGTACGCAACAATTTTTTTCTCTTTTTGCGAAATAACGCGGCTGCGCCGTTCGGGACCGAGCATCACCTTTTCAATGCTTGTCAGAATGTCATTCATGGCAATTTCTTTTCGATTGTTGCGCGCCGCGAGTATTGCCGCTTCGTTCAGCACATTCTCCAGGTCCGCACCGGAGAACCCGGGTGTGCGGGTGGCGATCGTGCGCAACTTTACGTCCCGCGCGAGCGGTTTTTTCTTGGCATGCACGCGCAAGATCGCCTCGCGGTCGGCAATATCCGGCTCATCCAGCACCACACGCCGGTCAAAACGTCCGGGACGCAGCAACGCCGGATCCAGTACGTCGGGGCGGTTCGTCGCCGCCATCACAATCACGTTGACGTTTGGCTCAAAGCCGTCCATCTCCACTAATATCTGATTGAGTGTCTGCTCCCGTTCATCGTGGCCGCCGCCAAGACCCGCACCGCGCTGCCGCCCCACCGCATCAATCTCGTCAATGAATACAATGCAAGGCGATGATTTTTTCGCTTTGCGGAAGAGATCGCGCACACGGGAAGCGCCAACGCCCACGAACATTTCCACGAATTCCGATCCCGAGATATGGAAAAACGGCACGCTAGCCTCCCCTGCGGTCGCACGCGCCAAGAGCGTTTTACCGGTTCCGGGCGACCCCATGAGCAAAACGCCTTTGGGAATTTTCGCCCCTATCGCCAGGAATTTTTTTGCGTCTTTGAGAAATTCCACCACCTCCGCCAGCTCGGTTTTCGCTTCCTTGACGCCCGCAACGTCCTTAAAGGTAACGGTTTGCCCCTCTTCCTTTTTGGATTCACGAGCACCGGATTGCCCGAACGTCATGGCACGGGAATTCGCTCCCTGGATTTGCCGGCTCATAAAAAAGATGAATCCGGCAAAAATTAAGAGCGGAATGAGAAACGGCAGAATGGCTGCCGCCCAAAACGCCAGACCCGATTCTTTTTGCACGTCCATCGTCAGTTTGTTCGCGGAAAGTTTTTCTTTGGCAACCCCGTAATGATCAAACACCGCGGTAAGCGATTCAGCCGATTCTTTGCGCGCGATTTCCAGTGTTCCATCGCGCAGAGTCACTTCCAACAAATCCCCTTTCACCACGATGGATTGCACTTCTTCGCGCTCCACCTGATCTACCAGTGCCGAGAGCGTTACCTCGCGCTTCTCGGATGCGGTAAGGGTGAACGTGCTGAAAATGCCGGCGATAATAAGAAACACCGCCAGTAACAACAGAAAATTTTTGAGAATTGCTTTCATATAATGCTCAAATAGCCACAAAGAGGAACGCGCCACTCAAGACTCGGCCGATTGGCGTTGCCCCCTACGGCATGAAGTGTCTTTATGTTTCCGGATCCGCTTTTGCCACCGCAGTTTTTTTACCGGAGGACGTTTCCTCTTTTTTCTTCTTCACTTCTTTTTTTGCTGCTTTCTCTTCAGGTTTTTCCGCAAGTTCTCCCGTTACTTCTTGCGCTTCCGGTTTTGCCGCAGGTTCTTTTTTCTTACCCTTCGCTTTCTCCGCGCCGTTCACGAGCCGCAACCCCATGCGATGCGCGGCGGGATCAAGCGAGATAATGGTGAAACTACGTACTTCGCCAACCTGTGCCACTTCATCAAGAACTGTCCCGCGCTTACCCAACTCCGATATGTGCGCAAGTCCATGAATCTCCGACTCCACTTCCACAAAAAATCCATACGGGTTGCTTTTAAGGATTTTCCCCGTAACTTCTTGCCCGACGGCATAGGTGTCTTTGACCGAATCCCAGGGGTTTGCGGCAAGACGCTTCAAGGAGAGAAAAATTTTCGCGCCGTCCACTTTAAGAATGACCGCCTTCACGTTGTCACCCACCTGCACAATATCCTTGGGATGCTCCACGCGCTGCCATGCAATTTCAGATATATGGATCAGACCCTCAATACCCTCGCCGAATGCGAGAAATGCGCCAAAATCAGCCAGCGCACTGATGGTACCCTCCACCACCTGTCCGGGTTCAAACTTCTGCAATATCTCTTTCTGCTTCTCCTCCCATGCCGCTTTTTCGGAAACGATTAGCTTTTCCTCCTCCTGATCAACGTCCAGAACTTTAACCCGAAATTCCTCGCCCACATACGAGCGCAGCTTCTCCAGAATTTTATGCTTGTCGCCGCCGGGCACACGCGGATAGTGTTCGGGCGTCAATTGCGATACGGGTAAAAATCCCTTCATGTGTTCCAGTTCAACCAGCAGTCCGCCCTTATTGGCTTCAAGGATGGTAACCGGAACCACCTCTTCACTCTTCTGTAATACATAAAAGCGGTCCCAGAGTTTTTGCTGGCCCGCAAAGCGAAAGGAGAGTTCCATTTCGCCATTTTCATTTTCCAAATCCAGCACGGTGGCTTCCACTTCGTCGCCTACCTTGATATCTTTGTAGCCACGCCCGCCTTCAAAAAGCTCGTGTCCGCGCACCACGCCCGTGGTTAAGCCGCCGACATCAATATGAACTTCCTTGCTGGTAACGTTCACGACCGTACCGATAACAAGCTTGCCCACTTGGGGAACGGCAGTATAGGCATCATTGGTCTTTAAGAGTTCCTCAAATGAGGATGGAGGGGTATCCTGTGTCCCTTTTGTAGCCATACGGGTCATAACCTGTGCATGCTTTTCATTTCTTGATCTTACCGTACCGATGCAGTAGCGTGTAAGTAAAGAGGTAAAGCAGTTAGCCTGAAGCTATGGAGCATCAAGCGTCCCTCCCCTTGTGAAGTACGAGGGGAAGAAAAATGAGTAAATATGCCAGCACAGTATACCTGATTAGTGGTTTTTTTGCAAGAGGACTCGGTTCATGCTATACTCCAATTCGTAGGTTTACCTGTGCAATCCCGCAAACCAAGTAACAACATGTATGACCATTATTTCAATAGGGCAACCAACCTGCGATTGCTATGCCAAAATCACAACTCGCAACCAAAATGCCTTCGGCACTGCGCCTTTCCAGCCAGAAGATTCGGACCGGTATTAAGCGCGGATTAGGCTTGCACTCGGATGGCGCGGTAAAAAAATTTTTAAAGAACGTGCCAACCGTGAAGAAAAATTTCCTGCTCAACCGCAGCTACAGCGACAGAACGATGCACGAACTCCGACAGGTTGAGCGCGCCGTGCGCAAAGAAGCAGAGAAAGAGGGTATGCACGTACGGCAGTCTGCATTGAAGCAGGGAGTGGAAAGGGTACACAAAGACGCACAGAAGCAGTGGGAAGAACAACTGGAGGAAATTCGGGAAAAAACCGTCAGCTATAACGCCGGTAAGCGGCTACACGAAGAGGGCAGGGCCGCAATGGGAAATTTGGAGAAGATGCGCCAGCGCTCCATGAGTATCCGGGATCGCGACGAACGTACGAGCGGCATGCTACACGGCAGAGAAGGTTACGGCGCGGATGTTTCCGTCGCGCATGACGATGTCCGATCATCGGCGCTCTCACCCAAAACCGCTGCGCGCCCGTCCGTAGCGGGATCGGGAAGTGCTGCGGGCAACCTGCGCGACCAGAAACCCACGCCGGTTTCGTCCTTTACGCCTGACCGAAAAATATAGGCGACAAAAAGTTTCCGAGCATCTGTCATTCCTACGCCCAAAGTTGGGTGTTTTTTGGGTAAAAAAGGATATTTTACCCTTGCGTTTCTCACTTTTTTTTGCTACACTTGGGAAGGTAAATTAACTCCCGACTTGCACCCAACAACTTTTTGTAAAAAATAATCTTCCTTTATTTTTTGTAGAGATAGTGCAAGTCGAGGTTGTGTTATATGTTCATCTCCTGGTTCGGTGAAAGTTGCTTCAAGTTTGTTTTCCGCACGTCGTTCGGCGAGGATGTCGTGTTTGTGGATTTGCTTGACGGCAAACGCACGGGTCTTAAAGCACCGCGCATACACGATGCCTTGGCGCTATTATGGAGTGACGGTGAACAGCCGCTTGCGCAGGAGTATGCGCGTCGCCTCCCTGAAACACTCTCTCTCACGCATCCGGGAGAATACGAGCGACATACCGTCTGCATCCAGGGTGTTCCTCTATGGACGGAAGTTACCGAACACGCGCATGAACACGTCCTCTTCCGCATTGACGCGGAAGAAATATCGCTCGCGCACCTCACCCTTCCCGATGATGCGCTGCGCGACCACCAGATGGAAGTCCTTGAGGGAGTGGACATACTATGTATTTCGGTGGGAGGCAACGGCGTCGCAAATGCCAAACAGGCAGCTGCGGTGGTCGGGCGCATTGAACCGCGGATAGTCATACCGATGCACCAGCACATTCCGCATCTTAGCGTGAAACGCGATACGCTGGATGCTTTTACCAAGGAATTGGGAATCTCCCCGGAATCACCCGTTCAGAAATACACCGTCAAAAAGAAAGATTTGCCGCAAGATCGCATGTTCTTGCAGCCGATGGATATTGCGAATGCCTAAAAACGTATGCGCACAACCGCACCCGCATCATCAGCCCGAGCCCGCATTCCCGTCACTATTGATCGTGAAAGCGCACGACGCACACCCGCGGCAGTCCGCGTGCATGTGATGCGTCGGCAGCGTGGGCAACACGAACTGAAAAAGCGTAAGCGAGCCGCACACACCACCTTGACGCCTCCGACAACATATCCTTTTCTTAAAAAACGCCGCAATCCCCGTACGCCCGCGAGAGAGATGCTGGTCGCATTCATTTCCCTGGATCAGGAAAAAGCATTGCGTTTCATGTGGGCGAGCATCGTACTGTTTGGCATCGTATTTGTTTCCGGTATGTGGATCGTCAGTGGTAACGCGATCGCCGCGCCTTCCGTGCATACGCAACGCGCCGCATTTTTTTCAGTACGCTAACTCCAACGACCGTACACTATGGCAGAAACTCTTGAACCGCAAAACAAAGGCATTATACATCCGCAGGAAATTACCCGCGAAATGCAGGAAGCATACCTGGATTACGCCATGTCGGTCATTGTCGCGCGTGCGCTACCCGACGTGCGCGATGGTTTGAAACCGGTACACCGGCGCATCCTATATGCCATGTGGTCGCTTGGGTTGAAAGCCGGCGCCAAGCATCGCAAATCCGCTACCGTGGTTGGTGAAGTGCTCGGCAAGTACCACCCACACGGTGATTCGGCCGTGTATGATACGCTCGTGCGCATGGCACAGAATTTTTCCATGCGCTACCCTTTGGTAAACGGCCAGGGAAATTTCGGCTCTATGGATGGGGACAGCGCGGCTGCCATGCGCTATACGGAGAGCAAGCTGCACAAGATTAGCGAAGAGCTGCTGGGTGATCTGGAAAAAGAAACAGTCGGTTTCCGGCCAAACTACGACAGTACCCAGCAGGAGCCGGAAGTGTTACCCGCACGCATTCCGAACCTGCTCTTAAACGGTTCAGTTGGTATTGCGGTCGGCATGGCAACCAACATTCCGCCACACAACTTGACCGAGATCGTCAACGCATCACTCCATCTTTTGGAACACGAGGATGCCACGGTAGAAGATTTGATGGCGTACGTCAAAGGCCCTGATTTTCCGACCGGCGGCATCATTTTTGATAAGCGGGAAATTCACGAAGCATACGCGACCGGCAAGGGAAAGATCGTCATGCGTGCCAAGACCGATATTGAAGAAACCAAAGCCGGTGTTTTCCGCATCCTGGTCACCGAAATGCCCTACCAGGTGAACAAGGCGAGTCTGGTTGAGAAGATAGCCCTGCTCGTGCGCGAGAAGAAAATTGACGGCATTAAGGATCTGCGCGATGAATCCAACAAGGATGGCGTGCGCATCGTCATTGAACTCAAGAAAGAGAGCTATCCGAAAAAGGTGCTCAACCAGCTGTTCAAACTGACCCAGTTGCAAGAGGCGTTTCATGTCAATATGCTCGCGCTCGTGGACGGTCTGCAGCCGCGCATTCTTACGCTCCGCTCGGCGCTGGAAAGCTACCTGAAACACCGCCGCGAAGTGATTGTCCGCCGCACCCGGTTTGATCTGCATAAGGCGCAAGACCGCGCGCATATCCTGGAAGGACTCACCTTGGCATTGGAGCACATCGATAAAATCATCGCGACCATCAAGAAGTCAAAAGACCGCGACACCGCGAAGGAAAATCTCATCAAAGCGTTCAAGTTGTCCGAGCGGCAGGCTCTTGCCATTTTGGAAATGCGCCTGCAGCAGCTCGCAAACCTCGAACGTCTGCGCGTTGAAGAAGAACTCAAAGAAAAACGCGCACTCATCAAAGAACTGGAGAGCATCCTCGCATCTCCCAAGAAAGTCAACGCACTCATTAAAAAAGACCTGGAGGAGGTACGCGATGCCTACGGCGATGAACGCCGCACAAAAATTGTTGCTGGTGCGGTGGATTCGTTTTCCGCGGAGGACCTTATACCCAACGAACCGACTATGGTGATGATCACCCGTGACAACTACATCAAACGCCTACCGCCCGAAACCTTCAAGGCGCAGATACGCGGCGGCAAGGGTGTCGTGGGATTGACTACAAAAGAGGAGGACACAGTCGCGCACTTCTTTACGACCACCACACACTCCGATATTCTCTTTTTTACGACTAAAGGCAAAGTCTTTCAGTTGAAAGCGTATGAATTGCCCCAAGGGTCGCGCACCGCGAAAGGCCAGGCGCTCGTCAACTTCCTCCAGCTCGCGCAGGGAGAACACGTGTCGGCAGTTCTGCCGCTTGCGGAACTGGAAGATGCCAAGTTTCTCATCATGCTCACGCATAACGGTGTCATCAAGAAAACGGCATTGGAAGATTTTTCCAATGTTCGCCGATCGGGACTCATCGCACTCACGCTCAAGGGAGGCGACACGCTCGGCTGGGTGCAGCCATCAAGAGGCACCGATGAGGTGCTGCTCGCCACCTTGAACGGCCAGGCAATACGGTTTTCTGAAAAACAACTGCGGTCCATGGGCAGAACTGCGGCAGGCGTGCGCGCAATCACCTTGCGCGGAAGTGATGCGGTGGTCGGGTTTGACGTGATTGATGCACTCATCAAAAAACATAAGGAGAGCGCATTCATGGTCGTAAGCAAGGAGGGTTTCGGCAAGCGCACATCCTTACACGAATATAAGGTGCAGGGTCGCGGCGGGCGCGGCATCAAGACACTGCAGAAAACGGCAAAGACCGGCGAGGTGATATTCGCCAGCGCAATTGTGGGTGTTGAGCATGACCTCATTCTCATCTCGCAAAAAGGGCAGGTGATCCGCATGAACGCGAAAGCAGTCAGTTTGCTGGGACGGGCAACCCAAGGCGTGCGCTTGATGCGCTTTAAGGAAAAGGGTGACACCGTTGCATCGGTGGCATTCGTGTGAAGACACGCGAAACATCGCAAAGAAGTGCGTGCGTCATCACAAACGTTCGTGATGTTTCATGTTACTGATTCGCGGACATCGTCATCCCCTTCCCTTGAAATATATCCCCATACATGTTAATATGCCAGCAGATTTATTTATAGCGATCCACTCATTAAGAACGTTATGGCGACACCAACCCAGCGGCGTACGTCCTCGTCCCGCAAACGCCGCGCTTCACATGCGGCACTTTCCCCTATCCGCACCACCACCTGCCCCAAGTGCAAAAAACCGAAGCTTCCCCACCATGCGTGTTCGTTTTGCGGCTACCACCATAAAACCACGCTCCCAAAAAAGGTGCGCGTGAAAAAGTCGGTAAAACCAGGTAAAGATAGAGAAAGAAAGGATAGGGAAAAGAAAGAAGCAAAAAAACAAGAGAAACAAGTATAGTTTAACCCGTCCTCCTGCGCGCTACGCAAATATTTTTCCGGTATCATGAGCTACGCTGTTGTATGTCCAACCGGCACCTTGCACGAACCATCGCCCTCCAAACCCTCTATCAGTGGGACTTTACATGTGCAAAAAAAGAAGAGGGGGAAGATCTGCTCGCATACAATTTCCACGAGCTGGCACCTGAATTTGACGACCACGGATTCGCGCGTCATATCGTTGAGGGCACGCTTAAAAACTTAGAACTCATTAACAACCTGATCACCGAATACGCACCTGAATGGCCGCTGGATCAGATAACGACCGTTGACCGCAATATCCTGCGTATGGGTATTTATGAGATGTTGTTTGACAACGACATCCCCGACAAAGTCGCCATCAATGAAGCTATTGAGCTGGGTAAGAGCTTTGGCGGCAGCGCTTCGGGAAAATTCATCAACGGTGTTTTGGGTACCCTGTATAAGGATAAGGTGGAGCAGGAAAATAAGCTGTCCGACACCTCTCCAAAAACCGAAACCGCGTAACAACCCCCGCCGAGAGCTTAATTATTTTTGTTCGTTTTCCTCTTTTTGTATCATATGCAACCACTCCGCGAGCTGGAAAACCGGCTCAACCTGACCTTTAAGAACCTCAACCTCATCACCCAAGCATTCGTCCATAGATCGTACCTGAATGAAAATCCGGGTTTTGCTCTTGGACATAATGAACGCCTCGAATTTTTGGGTGACGCGGTATTGGAACTCATCGTTACCGAGCATCTCTTCACCGCCTACCCAGAAGAACCCGAAGGAGTGTTGACGAATTGGCGCGCAAGCCTGGTAAACGCGAATATCCTCGCCAAAGTGGGATATGCTTTGGATTTGGAACAGTATCTCTATTTGAGTAAAGGCGAATCAAAAGACGTGCAGAGCAAGGCGCGCAACTACATTCTCGCAAATACTGTAGAGGCACTCATCGGCGCCATCTATCTTGACCAGGGCATCGCTGGCGCATCGCTGCTCGTACACCATCATGTCTTGACCGAACTGCCACACATTTTAGAAAATAAACTCTATCAGGATCCCAAGAGCCGTTTTCAAGAACTTGCGCAGGAAAAAATGGGTATCACCCCCTCGTACCGCGTCATGGATGAAACGGGACCGGATCATGATAAGCAATTTACGATTGGCGTATATGTGCATGACGAATGCATCGGCACGGGCGTTGGTCAGAGCAAACAGGAAGCCCAGGTTGCGGCTGCGCAAGAAGCGTTGAAAAACCGTGGTTGGGAATAATGCGCGTCACGCTACTACGTTTTCCACTGTGCGGATAGCTTCACCGGAGGGAATATGGTATACTCACCATAGAGTATGGAGTAAAAGTTTTTTGTACCAGGTCTTTCGGTATTGCTTCTTCCCTCTTTGCTTCTTAACTTCCTTTTCCTTACTTCTTTGATTGCTCCCCATGCAGATAGACCAACTTTTTAAAACCGCGGTGAAAAAGAATGCGTCCGATCTCCACCTTTTGGTCGGCAAACCGCCAATTTTACGCGTTGACGGAACCTTGTGCGAGATACCCGGACTTCCCGAACTTAACGCCAAGACGACCCAAGAGCTCGTCTTTTCCATACTCTCGGAAAAACAGCAGAAAAAATTCGTAGAGGAGCGAGAGCTTGACGTTTCTTATGAAATTGCCGGATTGAGTCGCTTCCGGGTAAATTTGCATTGGGAAAAAGGATTTCCGGGACTTGTGGCGCGCGTCATTGCCGGCATCATCCCCACACTTGAGCAAATAACTATGCCGCAAATGGTATATGATCTCTGCCGCCTCCCACAAGGGCTTATTTTGATTACCGGTCCGACCGGTTGCGGAAAATCAACGGCGCTCGCCGCAATGATCAATCTCATCAATAGCGAGCGTTCGGCACATATTATCACCCTTGAAGATCCTATTGAGTTCATGTTTGAGCCGAAGAAATGCATCATTAAACAACGACAGTTGGGTACCGATACGCTTTCATTCGCCGCGGGGTTGAAGCACGTGCTGCGCCAGGATCCGAACGTGGTTATGGTCGGCGAAATGCGTGATTTGGAAACGATCGCCACCACCATCACGCTCGCGGAAACCGGACACCTCGTACTCGCGACACTCCACACCTACAGCGCCGCGCAGACCATTGACCGCATTATTGATATTTTTCCTCCGTACCAGCAGAACCAGATACGCCTGCAACTCTCCATTACGCTGAAAAGCGTCATTTCACAACGGTTAATCTCGAAAATCGGCGGCGGGCGCATCGCGGCGAGGGAATTCCTCATTAACACGCCGGCCATTAGTAACATGATACGGGAAAACAAAATCGCACAAATTAAAAGCGCCATTCAAACGGGAGCAGACATCGGCATGCGCACGCTGGATCAGGACCTGATAGAGCTTTTTGAGAAACAATTCATTACCAAAGAAGCGGCACAAGCACAGATGCTGAATCCCGAAGAACTTCCCGGTTAACTTTTCTCCCCATGCCACAAACCTCCCTCCAGCGCCTTTCGCTCTTCCAGGGGCTTGGTCCCCTGCAGCGAAATGCGCTCAAAAAAATAGCAAAGGAAGTTGTATTGCCTGCCGAAATACACCTCTTTGTCGCGCATGATGAATTAAAAAGTTTTTTTGTGGTAGTTTCAGGAAAAATCCGCCTCTATAGAACATTTGCGGATCATGAGGAAACGTTCGCGCACGTCGGAAAAGATGATTTCATTTCCGAACTCGCACTCACCGAGTCAGCAAACCACACCTATACGCTCAATGCGCAAGCGGTAGAGTACACGCGGCTTTTAGTATTCGCAAAAAAGGATTTGCACCGCTTCAGAAAAATATACCCCAAGGCGTACGGCACTATTATGGCGGCGGTAGCCGAAAAGCTTGATTCGCGTCTCTTTCATATCAATAACAAGCTGGTCACGCTCTACTCTACCGGCAAGCTCCTTGCGGAACACCGAAGCGACCTCGCCATGTTGAGCCAAGGACTTTTAAAAATCATTCTGGAAGTGATTAACGCGGAAAATGCGCTTTTGGCGCTGTACCCCGATAACACAAAATCCATCCTCATCCAAAACGTTATCGGACATAAAAATAACACAGCTATCCTGTGCCTTGAATTAAGCCGGGATACCGATCCCGTCTTGGGTAAACTCTTTCGCGATCCCAAGCCGCAGATATTCAAAGGCTCGGGCAAAGATAGCACGCACACGCCGTACGCAAGTGCGGTCATGCTTGGTGTGCCTATTCGCTCGCCCAAGCGGGTGATTGGCGCGCTGCTCTTGGGGAATAAAAAGAAGGGGGAATTCTCCGGCAATAACATCATTCTTTTGAACTTCATCGCCAACCAGGTTGCACAGGCAATTGAGAGCGCAAACTTTGAACGATTGATGGAGGCGAAAGAGGAGCTCAAGCGCGTGTATATTCAGCCGATGTAGCACAACGCGCATAACGACGATATAGCACATAAAAACTCCTTGCAAATGGAGTTTTTATGATTCGTGTGAAAATGAATTACCCCAGGCAAAATTGCAAGGAATGTCTCCATTTAAGTTTTTCGTTGCGCGCGAACACGGTCCATTTCCTTGAGATATTTTTTGCGCAGGCGGACACTTTTTGGGGTGATTTCCAAATACTCGTCATCCTGCATGATCTCCATTCCCCGCTCAATGGTAAGCTCCAAGGGCGGTGTCAGCGCGATTGCTTCATCGGATCCTGAACTGCGCATGTTGGTCAGTTGTTTGCCTTTTGTCGGATTCACCGCCATATCATCACCCCGTGATACATTGCCTATGACCATGCCCTCATACACCTCAACATTCGGACCGATGTAGAGCTGTCCGCGCGTCTGCAAATTGTCCAGCGCATAGCCCAATGCCTTGCCGGTCGTCATGGAGATCATGGAACCAACACGCCGCGTTTCAATCTCTCCGGCATGCGGTTTAAAATCAATAACGCGCGAGGTCAGGATACCCTCGCCGCGCGTATCAATGGTAAATTGCCCGCGATAGCCGAGAAGTCCCCGCGTGGGTATTTCAAAAATAATGCGCGTTTGATCGCTATGCTGGCGCATATCGGTCATTTTGCCTCCGCGCTTGGAAAGTTTTTCAATGATTGCGCCCGTGAACTGCGTCGGAGCGTCAATAATTGCCTCTTCAAAAGGCTCGGTCAGCTCTCCAGCCGCCTCTTTGGTGATGACCTGCGGCTGTGACACCTGCACTTCATAGCCCTCGCGGCGCATGGTTTCCAAGAGTATGGCAATGTGCATTTCTCCCCGTCCATACACACGATAGCGATCTGTTTGCGAAAAATCAATGGACAATCCCACATTGATTTCCAATTCCTTTGCCAACCGTTCCTTCAATTGGCTATTGGTAACGAACTTTCCCTCGCGCCCGCCAAAGGGCGAGTTGTTCACGAATACATCCAGCGAAATCGTTGGCTCATTAATGGAGATTGCGGGCAACGCCTCCTGGTCTTCATTTTTACAAATCGTTTCGCCGATATCAATATCGGCGATACCCGCTATCATAGCCAGGTCTCCCGCATGCGCGTCATGAAGCTCCTCTTTGGCGAATCCGTGAAACGTATAAATCTTTGTTATGGTTGCGCTGCGCACATCCCCGTGCGTATTTTTAACGACCACTTTTTGCCCTTTGGAAATTTTCCCCTCGTAGATTCTGCCAATGGCAAGTCGCCCCAAATAGTCATCATACCCGAGGTTAAAAGGCTGCATCCGCAACGGCACTTCCGTATCATGAGGCGCTGGCAGCACTTTTTCAAGAATGGTGTCAAACAATGGTGTCAAATCTTGGGAAACATCGGAGGGCGCGCGCATGGCAATGCCCTTGATGCCGATGGCATACAAGGTAGTAAAATCAAGTTGCGCGTCGCTTGCGCCCAGTTCCATAAACAGCTCAAATACTTCATCATGCACACGGGGCGCATCGGCAGCCTGCTTATCCATTTTATTGATGATGACAATCGGCTTCAATCCCAATTCCAAAGATTTTTTCAGCACGAACCGCGTCTGGGGCATGGGACCTTCCTGGGCATCCACGACCAGAAGTACCGAATCAATAGAACGTAAGACCCGCTCCACCTCCGAGCCGAAATCGGCGTGCCCGGGGGTATCCACGATGTTAATCTTTGTATCTTTATAAATGAGTGAAGCGTTTTTTGCGTATATCGTAATACCTCGCTCTTTTTCCAAAGCGTTTGAATCCATGCTCATCCCCTCTTCCGCCATGCCGGTTTGCCGCATCATGGCATCTACCAGCGTAGTTTTACCGTGGTCAACATGGGCAATAATGGCAATATTTCTGATATCATTGTACCGCATACGCTTTTTATAATGTTTGTTTTCCAAACAAAATGCAAGTATAGCAGAAAACCGTTCACGGGTCAAGCACAATGCGCAAAAATTTGCTTATGCTTGCCAATACACCCATGTTTTGTTATAGTGCGTGAGCATGGAGAGGTCGCATAGTTGGTCTAGTGCACCGTCTTGGAAAGGCGGCATACCGCAAGGTA
>PEYJ01000035.1 GCA_002774425.1 Parcubacteria group bacterium CG08_land_8_20_14_0_20_48_21
GGTCAGCAGCTGGGATTTGGCACCAGAGAATTTCGTGAAGCTATCATGGCGGTCATCAACATTCTCATGGGATTCTTGGGTATTGTGGCGTTGATTGTTATCTTGCTTGGCGGCTTCTTCTGGATGACGGCAGGCGGAAATGACGACCGTATCGCACAGGGACGCGGCTATATTATTGCGGGCGTTATCGGTCTCGTTATCATCTTCGCTTCCTACGCGCTCATCACATTCGTGATTAACAGTATGATTGGCGTTACCGGTTCAACCGCTTCCTTCACGTAATCCACATATTGTTGGATATTTTCCAAGAGCCCCTATATTTTGGGGCTCTTGTGGTATGTGGAAATCTATCATTGCAGATTTCCACACCCGTATTGGTGCATGGCACCTCTTGTGCTATACTGTGTGCATACGCATAACGATAAACGCATCACAACATAAAAAACATCTGACACAACACGACACAAAGTTACGAGGCACGGTACGGATATCACGACAGGAAACATACTATGGAGCACCTAACTAACTATCGGAGAGGAACAAGCGTCATTGCGCTTACGGTATTACTGTGCCTCGCGGCGGGTTTGCTGGTGTTTGCGGTTGTACCTCTAGCGCATGCGGTAGAGAGCTATGGATTGTATGAAACGGCAAAAAAAGCCGGGCTTGCCAAGGGAAAAACAAGTTTGGCGGTTTACCTAGGGCAGGTGGTTGGTGCCGTGCTGTTTCTTATCGGAGGTATTTTTCTGGTGCTCATGATTTATGGCGGCGTATTGTGGATGACTGCTGCGGGCAACGACCAGCAGGTGGCAAAGGCAAAACTCGTGCTCACTGCCGCGGTCATCGGCACGGTGATTGTCTTTGCGTCGTACGCGTTGACCAGTTATATTTTTGACGCGCTAGCCTCTCGCGCGATAAGTTAGTTATATTTTTATGAACTTGAAAGCGCTTTCTGGCATTGGCATAGCGATACAGGTTGCGGTGATGTTGTTCACCGCAGATATTCCCGTACACGCGCAAAATAATCTTCAGGGACAAGAATCTTTTTTGGAATCGTTGGGTAGTAGAGCGGGGTTTGACACCCTTTCAAGTAATGCCGACACGGATCTCGCGCAAAAAATAGGTGCCATACTCAACGGCTTTCTCGGGCTTTTGGGAGTGATTTTTCTCGTGTTCATCATTTACGGAGGAATCTTGTGGATGACCGCGGCTGGTAAAGATGATCAAGTCGGCAAAGCACGCAAAGTGTTGCAAATGGCAACCATCGGCTTGGTTATTGTGATTTCCGCCTATACCTTGAGCTCATTTATTTTCAGCGTCTTGGGCAATGCGGTTGGGGGAGCGGGGATAGAAACACAACCGTAATATATAAAAAAATACCTGCCACCTTTATTGGCAGGTATGGTGCTGTGGGGTGCTGCACCCCCGCACTAGTTTTTTGGGGTAAGAGACCTGGTGAATACTTCACCAGGTAATATTGTGAACTGATCGTCAGTCCACGACATCCTTCCCACCCTAACCCTACTTCCCTTGAATCGGTAACTCCCCGGAGGGAGTGGTGGCAGGTATGCCACCTCATGTGGCGCAAGCTCCCCGTACGCCACGAGAGATCCTCGGTTATTAAGGATCTTGAATTTTGTGGAAAAGTCACAAAAACTGGTGACTTTTCCACCAGCCGACATGGCGGGAGCGGTCGCTTCAGCGCCGCCGCGCATCCGCAACTGATTCTCAATGTGCATTCTCTCCACTTCAGGAGAAGTGAGCGCGGCGGTACGCCCCGCCTTTGCCCTATCCGGCGTGGGCTCCCAGGGTTCCAACATAACGAAGCCGGTTTGGCTGTCGGTGAACAGATCGCCGGTTTTCTCGTCCTTGTGGACGATGGTGCGACTGACCCACCTTGGGCCAACGGCGCACGCGGCCGTGAGCGAAACCAACAAGACGACTATAACCATCTCGTTCATTTTCATAGTACTCTCCTTTTCTCCTCGGGTATATGGTAGTGGATGGCAGAATGCTCAATATTTTGACTTCTCCAGTCAAAAACAAAAGGACTTGCGAAGTCAATGAAAACAATATCAAAGAACCATAAGCTCTGTAGCATACCAAACAAATAAAGATTTGTCAAATCCTTGATGGTATGCTATACTGTGGATAAGCTACTTACTATATTATCCAAATAATTGGTCATTAATAAACTCTAAATAATCTGTCATTCCCGCGAAGGCGGGAATCCATAGCATTGTTTGCATGCTATGGATTCCGCATCAGGTGCGGAATGACTACGCGGTATGTTTCAAAAATCTTTGTCACAATTACGTGAAAGTACATTTGTTTCCCGCAGCATGATGCTCTTTTTGGCGCTTGTCCTAACCGGATCGTTTTTTGCTGCCACGTTGAGCATTGCGCCGACCGCGGTTGCGCAAGGTTTTATAAGCAGTGCAGAAGAAATTTTAAGTAATACGGGATTAACCGTGTATGGTCAAAATGCGACAGATGATTCTCAAACATTGGCTGATAAAGTTGGTGGGATTATAAATGTGGTGCTTGGATTTTTGGGTATCATATTCCTCATCCTCATTATTTACGCCGGTTTTCTATGGATGACCGCTGCGGGTAACGATGATGCGGTGGGAAGAGCAAAAAAAATTCTCATTAACTCTACCATTGGGTTGGTCATTGTGATTGCCGCCTATACCATTTCCAGCTTTATCTTTAACGCGATCCAGCAAAACGTGCTGACTCCTTAACGTCATCTACTCAAACCCCTCCTCGTGAGGGGTTTTTTTGTAGCTAAAAATACGCTATACTGCTCAACATGCGCGTACTACTGCCACAATCGTTCATCTGTCGGTCGAGATATCTCTTATGGCCAATGACGCTGCTCTACATTGCCGCATTCTTTTTTTTCTCCTACTGGAAGTATCAACACTTTCTCTACAACGGTATTGATTTGGCCATATTTAACCAGGTGTTCTGGAATGCGAGTGAAGGAAGGTGGTACGCATCTTCTCTGCAAGGACACTCCTATTTGGGCGACCATTGGTCGCTGTTCATCCCTTTGCTCATACCCGTCTATGCGCTTGCCGCGAATTTTTTAACGCCTGTACACCATCCGCTCATACTGTTGCTGTTGCAGACAATCGTACTCGCCCTTGGCGCGTTTCCCGTTTACGCTATCGCGCGATTTTTTTTAACAAGTCTTCCCTACGGGAAATTTTTGTCGCTTGCGGCATCTTTAGTGTACCTCTGCAACCCGATTGTCCAAAACGCGAATCTTTTTGAGTTCCACATGCTGACCGTTGCCGTCCCCTTGCTGTTGTGGATGGCGTATTTTTACCTGGTCAAGCGTGCCGCGCCATTTTTTTTCTTCGGTTTTTTAAGTTTGCTGGTGCGGGAAGACGTGGCATTGGTCGTGGGAATGTTCGGCACACTCTATTTTTTTGAAGGATATGTGCGGTTTGCGAAACTGCGGCTCGGCGAGAAAGGATTTTTCAAAGAAAGCTATCATATTGGCGTACATTTGATCCGCGCAAAGCAAACAATTTTTTTTGGCATACTGCCTATAATTGCCGGCATCCTATGGTTTGTGTTTGCGCAATGGGGCATCAGCAACTTTCGTCCCGCGGGAGGGTATGCTTTTTGGCGCTATTACGCGTGGATTGGCGACGCCAATTTTTTACAATTTATCAGACATGTTTTTTCACTCACGAACATTACAATGTCCTTGACGATCCTTCTCATGGTTGGCATGCTGCCTCTTTTTAACTCGCGGTACCTTATTTTAGCCTTGCCGATACTCTTGCAAAACATATTGCTGTTTACCGGCGGAGGTAAAGCAATTCTGGATTCACACCACGGCTTGTTGTTTGTGCCCGGCATCATGGTTGCGGCTATTGGCGGGTTGGCACGGGTTGTGCGCATGGCACCCGAATGGAAGAAGCGCAATCTGCTGCGTCACGGAAGTTATTTTTGGGAAGTTTTTTGGTTTTTTGGGAAAGAATTTCCACTCCCACTTATTTTTATCGGTTGTTTTTATATGACGGTGGTCGCGGGTCCCGTGTGGCGTTTTGTGGCTGCACTGACCTCTCCAAGCGACATACTCGCGCAGCGTACCGACTCCTGGCGGCTCATCAACCGTGTGCCACCAACAACACCCATTGTCGCCTCGTACGCTTATTTGCCCGCGCTCTCCTCCCGGCAAGATATCTTGTCGTTACACTACGCGTGGCAGGGTTATTTTCAATTCGGCGCGCAGCCTTTTGAGCTTTCGCAAAGCATACCTCTTGCACTATTTGATACGCGAGACATGTTCTCCTATTTTTCCATGATTTTTTGGAAAAATGACGAAGGAAAATTAGGCAACGTAACGCAGGAGCGGCTTGTCGCGTTTCACGAGCTCCTCGCGCCGTTTGCGCCCGTAGATACCGGCGTGAGCGGCACCACCTATCTTTTACAGAGAGACACCTCCCGTACGTTGCCGCTCGCAGCATTGCCCGTGGCAGTACTGCCAAGCATTACCGATGTGCCACCGGCAGCCGCTCCCGTAACAGTTTTAGGATTGTCGGAAGATACGGCGCTTCAGCAACACACGGGAAGTGCTGCGGGATTACAGCTTACCGTGTATGCACTACAAAATCTGCAACACCTAGAACCGTTTGCATGGCACGTCGCGTTACGCGCTACCAATGAGGCGGTGCTCTATGAAACACTGGCAAGCGTCTCTTACCGCGGTATACCGCAAGCTTTGGAAAATCCTGCCCATACCGTCTTCGCGAGCACGATCCATTTGCCGCTGCCACAGCAGTTGCGGGACAAGGTTTTAGACGTACGCATCACACCGGTCGCATTTACAAGTACCGGCGAAAAACTGCAAGGACTTTTGCATACCGAACCGACCGTGCAGGTGACCGGGGTTTTAGGTGAACCCTATACCGTGCCGCTTGTAGCCCTTACCAAGCAACCGTAATATTTACGCAATCTCACCGCAGGCTTATAGGACCTCAAATAGAGTAACACGGCTATTTGCAAAGACGGGTTTGAGCTGCGGAAGTGTTGCGGGATTCCAACCACGCATATCTTTTTCCGCGGCGCCGTACCATACGTGAGAGATATTATTTTTTTTGAGAAAATCGTAGGTGTCTTGCGCAGCCGTTTCTTGAGCGTACCACCAAACGGTTTGCGCGTATTTTTCATCCACACGCGCGGTTTCGGATGTATGGCCGATGAATACCGTACGACCGGTCCTGCCGGGCAGGATATTGCCGTAATCGGGGGTACTCAAAATGACCGCGGTTTCCGGCGTGTTTTCCCGTAGCCATGTCATTGCCGAAAAATCTTCTTTGGGATAATAGAGGCGCTGATCGGTGTTTTGTGCCAGTGCAATATCGTTGGCGAGTACGTAGAGTTGTGACATGCCAAAGAACAAGAGAAAGGCAAGCCAGCGCACGGGGCGCATGACGAAGAGTTTTTGCCACAAAGGATTTTTCAAGCGTTGGCGCAGTATGACGGCAAACAAGAAGAGTCCGTCAACGGCAAAAAAAACAAGGGGGATTTGCAGCCCTTCGGTCAAACGGCGGGGATGATGGAGAAATTTGAGATGGATGAGCACCGCGCCAGCGGCGAGCCAGCTGAAGAAAAAAAGCCGCGACTCGTTGTAACGCGCGCGGCGGCGCGCTAGGGCAAAAATGGCGAGCGGCGTGAGCAGACCGTAGCTTACCAGTGTCAGCCACCAGACCGGCACATACCCTCCCTGTTGGGTGATACGGCTTGCGAGCAGCCAGTCATAACGCAGAAGCCAAAGCCAATACAAGGCTGCGGGAAGCGCAAGTAGCGCCATGCCAAGAACAGGTTTCCACACTCGCCACTCCAGTTTTTTTTGTTGCCACGCTCGCGCGAGCAAAAAAAGTCCGACAACTGCCGCGAGCGTTGGCATGTGGTAGGGATGGGTTTGCACGAGTACGAGCGTTGTTATACCCCCGACCCATATCCACCTGCTTTTACCGGTTTGCAGGGCATACATATAGCACAAAAATACGCCGAGCAACAGTGTCAGCGAAAAAATGTAGAGCGGATTGTGGTAGAGCGTCAAAAACGTGTTGCTCTCTACCACCCACAAATCCATAGGCCAGTGGTAATAGCCACGCATCTCCACGGTAGTATTTTGCAGGAATGGCGCAAAGTATACCCCCCAACCCGAAGCAAAAGCAAAAAAGAACAGGGCGACTTTCCGTTTGCGCTCCTCTGTAAAAAATATGGCACATAAACGGGACGCCACCACCATAAAAACAACAAGATGTACGATGCGCGCAACTTGGTAGAGCAGTGGATTATTGAGATGCAGCAGTTTTCCGACCATTCCCCAAAAGAGAAAAAATGGAATAAAAAGCGTGCGTGCTTGCAGCTCGCCCGTGTAGAGATCTTTAAACAACGCATGCCCCTGCTTTACTTGCTCAAAGTAGGAAAAGTACAGGCTGGTGTCACCCGGTGCGAGCGATCCGAATCCAATATAGGCATAATCTTTTGGTGCGACAAGCCAGGCGTACGCCAGGGGAAGCGTCGTAATAACAAGAAGCGCTATGGTTACCATTGCCCATAGCCTTTTTTCGGAAGCAGTGAGTTTTGGAGAAAAGAAATACATGTTTTTTGCCATCGCGGTCGGAATGACAGAAAAAAGAAGAAAATATCTTACAGAGCTATCTCACATACTCCGGAAATTTTTTGATGTGCCATTTGGTGAGCGCGTACTTCCCGATATGCAACACAATGTCCATGCCGTACTCTATACTGCGCTTTAAACCGATTTGCGATGCTTCCTTAAAATAATGCGTTTCAATGGGTATTTCTTTAATACGATCAAAACCATGGACAATCATCTGAATAATAATTTGCGTGTCAAACACGAAATCATCCGACAGGCGTTCCAAAGGCAGGGTGCGCAGCACCTCTTTTGAGTATGCGCGAAAGCCGGTATGGTATTCAGTGAGATGCAACCCTAGAAAAATATTTTCAAAAATGGTCAAACCGATATTAGCAATATACTTCCACAGCGGCATACCGCCTTTCCGCGCGCCGCCCTTAACCGCCATGCGCGAGCCAAATACCGCGTCCGCCTTTCCCTTGAGCAAAGGGTCTAGCAGCTCCGGAATGAGCTTGGGGTTGTACTGATGGTCCGGATGTACCATGACTACCACATCCGCGCCGCGCTTCAACGCTTCTTGGTAGCAGGTTTTTTGATTGCCACCATAGCCGCGGTTTTTTGGATGGACAAAGGTGGGAATACCGAGGGAGCGTGAAACCTCGGCCGTTCGATCTTTACTGGCATCATCAACCAAAAGCACTTCATCAACCCATCTTCGGTCAATATCGTCAAGTGTCTGCTTGAGCGTTTTTTCGGCGTTATAGGCGGGAAGCACCGCGATGACTTTTTTCTTGTTTGGCATAATCGGCCGTGTAAAAATTATCCATGAGCAAGTATAAATGATCTATCAATTTCTTTCAAGGAGAAAGACCGGTAAATCAATCGGGCCAGAAAACGTATATGTTTCCACTATACGCCAGCCGTGTAAGTAAAGCCAGTTTTTTGCCAACTCTTCTTCGTCAATACTTCCGGTAACGTAGTATACCAAAAAAATACGTTGAGCGTTTTTTATATACTGCTCAAGCATATGCACATTTTCCAGCGTTACCACTGGATGCCAATTGTGGATAATATAGCGAAGATTTTCATCCGCCGTATCCTCAAGAGGATAAAAACCGTATATAGGAAGAGATCCTTTGTAGTAGCGGTCAAAAGGCAGCTTATTCATAAAGCCGTGCAGTAAAATAATATCGCCCGACCGCTCTTTTTGACTGATGGTTTCTGCGATCTTATCGGTATTAAAGAGCGGTGTTGTACGTAAAACATTTGTCGTACTGCCCATGAGCACCAGTACTGTGCCTAGAACTATGCCAAAAAACCAGCGATGTTTGCTCGCCGTGATACCTGACGCAACAAGCAGATATACCGCGGCTGCTGCGGACATAAAGTACTGCGGCCGATTATCCAAATGTAACGCTACCGCGACGCTAAAGGAAACAACAACAAGCAGCCATAAGAAACGTACTTGCGGACTACTTTTCCAGTACAATGTCCATAACCGCGCATTCTGTATTTTTATACGAACGAGCGAAGCGCCAAGCGCGATGCTTATGCCTAACGTACAGAGAAGCGCTATTGGCAAAAAAAGCGACCCACCGATAAAAAAGAAATTTTGTACATACCCGGTAAGAAAAAATTGCGGAAGCAGCTGGTTAAACCACCATCCTTGATCCAGCGGTTGCGCAAATTTGCGCACAAGCACGGGCATCAACCATATAAGGTAGGTAGTACCGAGAATAAATTGCGCGGTAAGCCAGGAAATGGCTTGGAGCTTTCCTGTCTTGTAGTATACCCGCGTTTCTTCAAGATGGTTTGGAGCGGGTCGTTTTATTGTTATTTCAAGATAACGTTTCTCCGGAGCCGATGCATTTTGAAATAAGGGAAGAAGCAATGGTTTTGTGAAGAACCATTCAAGGAGTAAAAAAATATTTTGTACAAGGGGTACAAACAATCCAAAGAGATGTGTGTGGATGAGCAACACTGTGGCAACAAGATATGCCGCAAGACTGCTCAAGCGTTGCGTTTTATACCATTGCCAAAAAGTGTAGAGCGAAGCAAGGGTGAAGAAGAAGAACATTTCATACATTCGGGATTGCGCGGAGTGGAAAATTTGAAAAGAAGATAACGCGATAAAAAGAGCGGTTACAACCCCAACCTTTTTGTTAAACAGTCGTTTTCCCGTGGCGTATCCCAGGGGTATGGCGAGCGTGCCGAATAGAGCGGAGAGGAGTCGCGTTGCCGTTTCGCCGTCGCCAAACAGGCGTATCCAATAGTGCAACAGCGTAAAGTGCAGGAGTGGGTGGTGTTCGTAGAGCAGATACCCCGCCATTTTTTTAAGCGGCAGGGAAGCAAAATGGACGGAGAATGCCTCATCAAACCAAAAAGAACCTGCTTGTACGGCTAAGTAAACACGAAAAATTCCTCCCAGTGCCGTAAGAAACAATACTGGCAGTGCGTACCTGTTTTTAAAAAATGTGTGCAGAAGTATCTATTTTCTGATATCCGATGTCCTAAGGACATCGGATATCGTTACCTTCAATATTTATTTCTCACGCAGTATGCTCTTTAAACTATACCATAACGCAATGTTAAACGCGAATAGATAGAGTACGAATGTGGGTACGATCAGTATTTTGATGAAACGCGGTTTAAACACCCGCATACGTTCAGAGAGTGTTGCCAATTTTACGCGTATGTTAGGAAATTTTGACTCGGTATAAAATGTCAGCGCCGCGTTGGTAACCAATGCACCATCAACCCATGTCATGCGGTTATATTCGGCTGGATAAAAACCAAACCGCGTAGTTTCTTTTGCTATTTCGGGTATGGTGATGGTAAGCGCATACGGTTTATTTATGGAGTCCGCTATCGGCGGAAACTCCCATACAATTGGAGAAGGTGCGGAAACGGTTACAGAAGCATGCCGTAGAGTTGTTTCATTTTCACGAAGCGCCATTTCCACAACCGTTCCAGATAATCCTTGTCCGCGTAAGGTCAGGCGCGCAAGATTGTCGCTTGGCGAAACAAACTCCTGGCGAATCTCGCGCATCGCAACTTGGGGCATAAAGGTGCTTGTTTTGTTTCTCACCTTCAGCCACACACCCGATCGGTCATAGTAGGGATTTGACAAGAAAAGCATGATAGGCGTAACCAATGTTATACCAATGGTAAGCAGATAGAGCAACAGTAAAAGTATTTTTTTTACCCGCATAAGGTGATTTTACAAGTACGCTTTAGGTATAGTTATAGTGGAGCGCTATCGTGATCAGCGCGTAATTGTGCAGGAAGAAAAAGAAAAGCAGCACGAGCGCGTACACGATTTTTGGCGGAATTTTGAACAGCGTTTGTGCCCAGTATTTGAGTCCGTACAGAAAAAGTACAATGAGCGGCGCCAGCAGCACAAAATAATATCTGCCTTGTCCGGGAAAATCATAGCTGGAGGCAAACAGCGCGCTGCGATAATACAGCAGGGTATAGAAAAGTTCCAACAACACAACCGCGATGGCGCACGCGATCAGTTTGTAATGCAGACGTTGGGCATTTTCACGTTCATTTAATTTTACAAATGCGCGCATACCCAATCCCCATAACGCGATTGCGCACAACAGCCAAAGCGCAGCCATAATCCATAAAGGATAGAGGGTGTCAAAAAATTCAACCGCCGTCCAGAAATTAAATAGCAAAGCCATTCTTCTGGTAATGTCCATAAAAAACGCCGCTTTCCATGCGTACGCGGGCGCAAATACGGCCCCAGCGGAAAGCGCGGTATGCGCCGATGCGGTTGACATGTACTGCGCAAGCGGCGGCAGAACAAACGGCAGCGCGATAAGCGACGCAATACCATAGATACATGTCAGAATAATCAAAGAGTGTTGTACCGTTCGGTGTCGTATACCGTGGTACAAAAACGCGCAAAAGGTGAGCGGCAAAAAAATTATCGCTTGCGTTTTGGTAAGCAGCGTTAAACCAAGCAGTACGCCAAAACTGAAGATACTCTTTCTGGTGAGTGGGATGTCTTGAAACAACAGTTTCAGGAGATAAAAAAAGAGCGCGTGGCCCAGGGCAATTAACAGGGCGTCATTGTTCACGCCCCCGAATGAAGTGGCGTTGACCGATGGCATAAGGTTGATGATTGCAGCGGTAAGCAGCGAGAAATTTTTTTCTTTCGTAACAAGATAGGCGATTTTATACGCAAATACGGTCGTAACCAGCAAAAAAATAAGAGAAAAAAACCGCATGAGATACAGCCTGCTGAATAGATCCAAGTTATATCCTGCGAGGTAGGGGAGTGCTTCAATGGTGTAGTAAAACGGGGAATAGAGCGCGGCTGGATTGGTATACAATAATGCCGCAACCCGTCTGTCCGCGGACGGTAAATCGCTCGGCAGCATTTTTGAGGTATGCGCAAAGTTGAGATGCGTGGTGGTAAGCAAAATTTGCTCATTTTCCGTAAGTGCAAGAGCTTGGGCAAGTTCGTCTGATTGAGCGTGATGCAATACGCTAAACTCCCGGGTGTTTTTTGGAATGCGTCTTTCCTCTACCAAATATTGCGTATAGGCAAAATGCGCCGACTCGTCCGGCGCCATAAACGGAGGTATCACCCACGTCCAGAGTATTCCTTTTAAAAGGGTAAAAACAAAGCATAATAAGAAAAAAAGCACCGTATGGTTTATGAACATTTTTCTTATTATGCGCGTAGGATAAGAGTGGTAATTTTTAAACACACTTCTTTTTTATGGGAACATGACAAGTGTTTCAATAAGCTTGTTGCGCATACTATTAAGGTGATGTCTCGTGCGTTGGTTTATTGATTTACGTTCCTTTAGAACTTCTGTGATCATGTTTGATATGTGAGTAACTGTTTTATCATCCAGCACATTCTCAATTGGTAAACTATATTTTTGAGCACCTGCCTGCTCAGCAAAAATACGTCCTTTATCAACATAGTATAATATAATTGCCGGAACATAGGCAGTCGTTGCCAAAATAAATGAATGAAGGCGCGATCCAATAAAAACCTTGCATGTTCCGATAGCACTATGAAATGTTTTTGGAGATAGTGTATCCTTGTCTACTATGCGTGCGCGCTCTTTATATTTCATATAAGCACGTATTTGCATTGAAAATTGCACATCGCCCTCGCATAAGGACATGTGCATGGGGAAAAAAACGATATTTATATCGTATTTTTTAATAATAGTGTCACACAGCAAAGCAAGTTGTTTTTTATATTGTTCTGATTTAGGAAATATAGCCGATCTGCCTATGCCGAACATCTTTTTAAAACGAAAAGGAATCCAAGAGTATTTTTTGTAATGAAACCAATTGCGAACACCTATACCTATAGCATTGCTCAAAAAATGATCCGTTATTTCAAAATCTTTGTTGATCTGGAATTTTTCGTTTTGATCTAATGGTTCTGCATCACAAAGTATTGCAGGGTCGTATGATGCTACCACAGGAGCGGTAACCCCCCATAGCATAAGTTTTTCACGTGATTCATTATCGCGCGTAAAAAAAGTTTCAGTTTTATTAATTACATAAGCGATAAGTTTTTTTGAAAAAGTTGAGTATGTGGGACCTATTCCTTGATAAAAACCATAAATTTTTACTCCAAAAAAACGTATGCTACATATTTTTATGACCCAGTAGATTAATCCAAGTTTGTTGGTATAGTCTTTAAGAAGCTCGCCGCCTCCCCAAACGACAAGATCACAACTTTTAGCAAAAAAACAAAGCCGAAGCCATTGCAAAGGATTAATAGAATATACACCCATGGGAAGAAAGCGAATGCCAAACCATTCTTCATCACGTTGAGAATTTTCAGAAAGAGACCAAATATCCGCATCAGGATACCGATAACGTAAAAGTTTTATACCCCCGATTAAAATAGCACGATCGCCTCTATTATTCGGAGAATCACTGTTGATAATGAGTATTTTCATAATGCCTTAAAGAAATGTGTATAGTATTGTTGTGCAATATTTTTCCATGAAAATTGCTTTGCTAGCTGCCTTGCGCGATGCTGGAGAGCAAGCCGTTCCTTCTCGTCCAATTGCATAGCTTCTTTAATTGCTGTGGCAAGTGCAGCGCTATTTTTTTGCGGTACTAAAAATCCATTTACCTTGTGTTTCATAATATCATCCGCGCCACTTTCATACGTTGCAATACATATCTTTCCTGCTGCAAGTCCCTCCAACAGCGCGACAGGGAGGCCCTCAGCATCACCTTCAGATGTAATAATAGATGGAACAACGCACATGTCAGCAGCCGCTACTACCTGTTGTTTAATATTTCCTTGTACATATCCAATAAAATGTACTTGTTTGTTAGAAAGACCGAGTTTATGTACTTGGTGTTGAAGTTTTGTACGCCATGGCCCATCGCCAGCAACAGTGAGGGTACTTTCTGGATGTTTTTTAACAACATCGGCAAATGCAGATAAAAGGTAGTGTATACCTTTTTTTTCTACTAAACGTCCAATAAATAAGATATTTTTTTGTTGACGAGCCGTTGTTTGATTATGCTTTTCCGTATTATACATTGATACACCCATTGGAACAGTAAAAATTTTTTTATGTAATTTTTTCCAAGCGGAATCGTTAAAAAAACTTCTTATTTTTTTGTGGGATCTGCTACTTACCACAGTAATTGCTCTTGCTCTATTTGTAAAATAGCGTACAAGATATGATCCTATAATTGGCAGTTTATGCATTACCGAAACATCCGATGAATGACTCGTAAAAACAAAGGGTGTCTGTGTGAGAGATGAAACCATCCCAGCAACAATTCCTTGTGGGATAAACCAATGCGCATATATTAAATCGGGCTTTAATTTTTTTGTAAGTTTGAGTAGTGTAATAAATTCTGCTAAAATAAAAAAAGGAACGATTAGGAAAAATAACGGATTTTTTTTTATTGTTGGCATAATACCGTATCTTGAAAATTTTTCAAGCAACCTGGGAAATGCATAATGAAATCTATACTCTACGTAATGAGAATGTTTTGTATAAGATTGAGCATGTAATTGAAAATCATGTGGAGCAAGAATAGAAAAAAATAAATGCGGATATTCTTTTTTGAGTGTAACAACCTGATCCCTTATAAAGGAAGGAATTTGATCGGCATCTGATGCGGGAAAAGTAGATGTAACAACTAACACATGACGAGATACGGCATTTGTAGAAGTGTTCTTATAAAAAATATCATCAAAAATTTTCATTTTGTAAGTTGATAAATATTCTGATTATTCCATTCAGCGACAAGATTCCATTTTATTTGTAAGCGTATGAACATGCCCTCAATTTCATCGGATGTCATATGATTTTTCCACCCTCTTAGTATTCGACTGAATCTCATGTCATTTGGCTTGGAAATAGCATAAGAAAGTAGCATGCTATCCCCAAGTTTTATGAGATTATACACTACTGCCAAAGGGTCATTTGCATATTCCAATACTCCGCTGCAGACAACAATGTCAAAGGGAGAGTTGACTTTTGGGTATATTTCTGAATTAAAATCACAAAACATCGTGTGATCATGAATAGTTATTAAATCACAAGGTTGATAGCGGCATCCTGCAGACAAAAATTTTTTTAATGACTGATTGCCCGATCCTATATCAATCACAGAGTATCCTTGAGGAATAAAACTAGCAATAATACTATTTCTTTTCTCCCAATATTTTGGTGACTCCTTAGCAATATTTTTCCACCGCATGGTATCGTTTTTCAATAGCAGGGACTTAATTGCAACAAAACAAACTTTTATGCTCTTGCTGAAAAAAGTGCGTATTCGCATACTAGTTTTATTATAGGTAGTACATAGTATAGATTAACTATGTTTGGAGAATTGTTTCTTTATAGGTATTTAATCTACCATCTTTGCTTTCTAAATACTCATCTAGTTTTCCAAGACCTATTATAGAGAAATCATTTTTTTGAGATGCATAAATAACCGGCAGGGAATTTATTATTCTTACCAATCAATGCATCTACATAAACGCAAGGCAATGTTACCAACCATTTGTTGATAAAATATGCCACATGCTTGAGTAGAGGAATATGCCAAAAAGGAACGACAATAATCATGGAAATTTGATGCCCAATAAAGGAAAATAGGCTTCCCATAGGAGAAATTTCTATATTTTTAAGTCCTACTTTTTGAAGTATAAATTCCAATCCATACTTTGTGTATCTATAATAGTCATTCGGTTCTTCATGCAGACGGCTTAAATGCGGTACTGATAAAATCAGTACACCGTCCTTTTTGAGTATTCTGCGCATTTCTTCCATAGCTTGAAATGGGTTGGGTACGTGTTCCAGCACTTGTAAACAAAGTATTGTATCATACGATTCGTCGGACAGCATGTACATGTTTTGTATATCTCCCACGATATCTACTTCTTCCGTTCTTTTTTCTATATCCAGTGTGTGATAGCTTGTTACTTTTTGATTGGTGAGGAGTATTTTTTTATATTGCGCCGTACCGCACCCAAGGTCAATAACCGATCCATGCGCATATTGTAAAATAAACTGTTGTGTAATTTTTGAAGCAGCATATATAGCGGGGGAAAAATATTTCCACCGTGGAGAATCTTTTAACTCCCTTGCAATACGTATACGATTTTGAGCGAGCAGAGAATTATGATTCATGGGTTGATTAAGGAAAATATGGCAAAGTCGCTCGTTGCATATATTTTGTTATAAAAATTTTTTGAAAGCGTTACGGTGTCATATGATTTGGAAACTCCATGCGGTATTTCTAGTGACGGCCTTTTCATAGGAGTATTCTTAATGACGAGGTAGGAAATAGAATGTGTGGCAAGAAATTTTTTCAAGTCATAGGCGGATCGTATGTCCAATAATCGCTCATCATCTTGATTCATAAAAAGATGCTGCTCATAGCAAGGATGCTTAGTATAGTACAGCATATCATAACAATTATTAAGCGCAAGCAAGGTATCTCGCCGTGGAATATATGCCGTAGCCCACTCACCAAGGCGTGTATACTGTGTAATGAGATCACGGTACAAATGCACGAGGTTCCTATAAGTGGGAATTGATGTGTAGAAATTCAGCAGCACTAAAAAGCTGATGCAGCATGTCAATAAAATTGTTATGGCGCGTGGAAAATACTTGAGAGGATATATGTAGAGTATACTGGTTAAAAATCCAATGATGGAAAAATAGTAGAGAGAAGTAATTTGAAAGAAAAAAACCGTTATAAGAGTTGCCAAAAATATAATAAAAAACACATTGAATATACCTTTTTTGTAAAGCATGAACAGGAGTACGGCTAAGAGAGTAGGTATGCTCAATAAGGAAATAGTGCCGGATGTTGCAACGAGAGAGATGCTTTTGAAGAATACAATAACCGATTCGGCATGTAAGAAGAAATAATATTGGTTATATTTGAAGGTGTCTAGGTATACTGATGATACGGGATATGTGGGCGGGGAAAATACAGGATGAAGAATTTTCTCAATATAGCCAACAAACGTGGGTTTTATATGCGGGTAAAAAAATGTCCCGGTCGTTGTAAATTGATAGCCAAGTACCGGGATGAGTAATACAAAGCAGACTGTGATAAATATCATGACATGCCCAAGATGCGAGCGTAATCGCCAAATAAGGTATGCAAGAAAAATAACCGTTGTTGGGACAAGGATGATACCAAACTGCTTTATACCAATACTTGCGGAAAAAAAAACGGCTGAGAGAACGATCCACTGCCATCTCTGGTTTTT
>PEYJ01000040.1 GCA_002774425.1 Parcubacteria group bacterium CG08_land_8_20_14_0_20_48_21
GTAAACTAAAACTGGTGAAATATATAGTGCTATTTTTTAGACACCACTTTTCAATTTATTCCCCTCGCTCATAATAAAGGCTAAAAATGGAATATGCCTATGATTTTTATTTATCCAACCGATACCGCGTACGCAATCGGCGGCGATGCGCTGGATGGTAACGTGCATCGACGCGTCGCACGCATAAAAGGACGCACGAAAGGAAAGCCGTTTCCTTGGATTGCCGCATCCTTTATTATGGCGGAAAAATACTGCGAGTTTTCTCCCGCCGCAAAAAAACTGGCAAGAAAACACTGGCCCGGACCATTAGCGCTTGTTTTGCCGCTCAAAAAAAAGTATCAACAGAAATTGCATATCACCACAATCGCGTTGCGTGTTTCCCGTCACGCCATAGCAAGAAAACTTTCCAACATAATTGGTAGACCCATAATTGCAACCAGTGCCAATCTTTCCGGAAAACCTCTGTGTTACACAATTACTGCGGTCAAAAAGCAATTCAATGACCATGCGCCCAGTATCAAAGGCAAGCTTTTTCTTTCTCTTAAGCGTGGTATCTTTTATTCCACTCTTGATGCGGAATCCATAGATTCCCTTCTCCGCGGGAATGACAAAGAAAAGGTGGATAACCCTATAGAAAATATAAAAAATACTCCCGATCTCTACATTAACGGCGGGACGTTGCCACGGCGCAAGGCATCAACGATTGTGCGGGTAGAAAAGGATGGCGTTATCACCGTGCTGCGCGAGGGAGCGATCAAAATAGAAGCAGAAAGTGCGAAGTAAAAATAACTTTGCAATACAACATTTCGACATCGCAAGTCCTTTGGGCTTGCGATGTCGTAGAGTAACGGCGTTCCAACTTTTGGGGAAATTTGGTATAGTGGTTGGGTAGCAACATCTCATGGTGCATAAAGAGCGGTAAAGAAAATTATCAAGTTTTATATTTTTTATTCAACGACAGAAGAACTTTCGGTTTAGACTCCTCTATTTTTATCCCATGTCCTTTACATCCTATTTCAAAACCTACTTTGCGCATAATTCCACCTCACAGGTGCGGGAGCTCTACACCTCCGCGACTATTTTAAATTTTGCCATTTCCGCGGTTGGGTTGTTTGAGCCGCTCTATCTCTACCAACAGGGGTTTACGCTCGTACACATTATTTTGTTCTATCTGACAATCTATAGCGGTTATTTTCTCGGCATGCCTTTTGGGGCGAAATTCGCGCGGAAGAAAGGCTACGAGCATAGTATCCTTGTTTCCACGCCATTTTTAGTGTTGTATTACCTCTCGCTCTTTGCCATTGCCATCCACCCGGTTTTTATCGGCAGCGCGGTGGTGATGCTCATTACCACAAAGACTTTCTATTGGCAGGGGTATAACGCCGACTTTGCCAAATTCAGCGTGGATGGCGAGCGGGGGAGAGAAATCAGCAATCTCATTGCGCTCAATAACATTACGTCAATTCTTGGACCTATTGTCGGTGGGCTTATTCTGGAGTTTTTTAACTTTCGCATACTCTTTGCGGTTGCATCGCTCTGCATACTTGCTTCCAACATTCCGCTCCTCAAAACTCCCGAACAATTTACCCCTACCACTTTTTCTTATAAAGATGCGTACAAGCGTCTCGTACGCCGTGACAACCGGCGCGCCATGGTGTCGTATATGGGGTATGGTGAAGAATTGGTGTACATGTATCTCTGGCCCATATTTATCTTTTTTGCCGTGAAAAACGACTATCTGTCCGTTGGCTCGCTCGTGGCGTTGGCGACGCTGCTCTCAACCTTGGCGGTGTTGTATGTTGGAAAAATAAGCGATCGGTACAACCAGCGATCGGTGTTGCGTTTTGGCGCGATTATCAAAAGCTTATCGTGGTTTATTCGTGTGTTTACGCGCGGGGTGGGTGGGATATTTTTCATCCAAATACTCTATCAGGTATCGGATCATTTGGTGCGGGTGCCGCAAATGTCCATGACCTATGAAAGCGCCAACCATGGCAGTACCATGAAGCGCATGGTATTTTTTGAAATGGCGTTGGTTGTCGGTAAAATAACGGTCATGGCGGTAATTTTGTTGACTCTCCTTGTGGCGGGGCAGCAGCATTTTTGGACGGTTGCGTTTGTCACATCCGGTATTATGACGCTTTTGTACATGCTATTGTAAGATGTCTACTGTAAAATTGCTCTCGGTCACATTAAAAAAGCCTTGAACTTGAAGTTTGCTCAAGGCAGGATTGTGCATGGCTACTCAAAGGGAATGCGCGTTGGGGGGTCCGTGCTCACATTGTACTGGTCAGTGAGTTGCTGATCGTGAAAGATCAGCTTGATGATTGCGGGCGGTTGCGCGGGGTCCATAACCACGACGTAATAGTACGCATTGCTCCGTTTGGAACTCTCCGATTTTGTCAGCGACCATCGTGAGCTCATGTAGTCGGTGAGTTCCAGCTCGTCCGCATGGTACGTCACGCAGCCGAGCGGTCCGTTCCGCACGCATTGCATGGCGCGCAGCGAACTTACATCAAACGTACCCTGCATGCCGCCGCAGGCGCACAGGCTGATGACGGTACAGCAAAGAAGTGAAAAGAACTTTAAGCAACGCATGGCAGTTTCCTCGGGCTTGAGGTAGAAAGATATGCTATGTATATATAAAAAAATAATTTTTGTCAAACTTAGCTGTCGGACAGCTAAGTGAGGTAGTAATTTATATGACGCTACGGGAAAAAACACTCGCGCTGTGCGCAACCTATCATATACGACCGGATAAAAAATCAGGTCAGTGTTTTTTGGTTGACGAGGAAGTATTGGCTCGCATCATGCGCGAAGCGGGTTTGCAAAAAACAGATACGGTTTTGGAGGTTGGCGGCGGACTCGGCGTTCTTACGGAACTGTTGGCGGCGCACGCCGGAAAAGTGGTAGTGGTGGAGAGGGATCGGCGTCTTGTGCCAATTCTACAAAAACTGTCCACACAATTTTCCAATCTCACGGTTGTGGAAGGAGATATCCTGCGGTTCTCGCCGGTTGGGGATGGATTGCAACAAGATGCTTATACCATAGTTGCGAATATCCCCTACAATATTACGGCAATGTTTTTAAAGAGATTTACCGCAACGCTGGAAGCCAAACCGAAAGCAATGGTCGTGATGCTGCAAAAAGAGGTTGCGGAACGTATTACGGTGCCAGCCGGATCCTTGAGTATTTTGGGGGTCGCGGTGCAGTACTATATGCAGGTGGCATATCTTTTTACCGTGTCGCGTAAAAATTTTTATCCCGAGCCGAACGTAGATTCCGCGGTAGTGCGGCTTACACGCAAGCAATCATTGCCTCTGGACAGCGTACAGGAGAAACACATGTTTCAGCTCGTACACATCGGCTTTGCCGCGCGTCGCAAGCAGTTGAAAAATAATCTCGCGGCAGGACTGCATATTCCGGTTGCGGAGGCGGAAAAGTTCATTGCGGGGATTGGACGCGCGGAAACGGTGCGTGCACAGGAATTATCGGTTGCGGATTGGGTGCGGCTTACGCAATGCGTATCTCACAACCTATAAGTATCAGGAACTTATGCCCCGTGTTTGCGCTTTGTAAATCTTACGGACGCGCGGAGTCGGATGCCGGTATGTTACAAGTTGTGAGTTGCAGGAAGTTTGTGGTATAATCAAAAAGCGTTGCGTGTGCTATACTTACCTTAACTTTTCCACACATGACAAGAAACGTCTACGAAGATGCCTACAATGACGTGCTGCTGCACCGTGGAGAAGAACCGCAGCGTCCCTATACGCCAAAGCAAATCCTGCTCGCCTGCATGTTGTTGTTACTCGGCGTGTTTGCGATAGCACTTGGCGTTTTGGAATTGAAAAATCGTATCAATGCACCTTTACATATGGCAGATGATGGATCAATTACGGACATATTAGGAAATTTGCAGGACGATTCGTTGCGTAGCGTGGCTGACGTGCTCAAGGATACGGACGGAGATGGTCTGTCGGACAAAGAAGAGCTGGAGGTGTATGGCACGAGTCCCTACTTGGCAGACACCGATTCAGACGGCTACGGTGACAAGACCGAAGTGGAGAGCGGCAACAATCCCAATTGCCCATCGGGACAAGATTGTTTTGGCGGCGCGCTTGTCAATCCCGATGCTGATACGACCACCGGTACAAATGACTTTGCGTATCCGAATGTGAGCGGCACGACAGGCGTACCCACAGCCGGCAACATTGATCCTGCGATCTTGCAAGGAACGGCAACACCGCAGCAGGTGCGTAATCTTATAGTAGCGTCCGGCGCGGACGCGGCCATAGTCGCGCAATTATCCGATGCAGAAGTTATGGCGCTTTACCAACAGACGTTGGATTCGCTCGCTACGGCTGGGGCGATACCTTCGGGAACCGGTGGAGCAGCGGCAAGCCAGCTGGAAGGGTTGTCCGGAGCGCAAATCCGCGCGCTGCTCGTCCAGCAAGGAATAGACACGAGCTTGATTGATGGGCTTACGGATGATCAACTGCAGCAGCTATTTATGGAAAGTGTTGCGGGACAGCCCGCGCCGTAGACACACGACAGGAGAGTGGATGATGACTTATATCAATAGCAAAAAATCAATAAGAATTACGGGACGAAGTAGATTGATTGAAAAACAAAAAGTTCCCCATGATCTTTTGAAAAAAGAAAAAAGCCTCGCGAGCCGAAGGCAAGCGAGGCGATGATAATACTTTAAGGTGAAGGAGCAGGGTTTTTTGGGGGTTCCAGCACCTCCTCCGTTTTCGCATCAACGATGCGATAGAGAGTTCCACTACGGAACTCTGTACGGATGAGGCGGTTCTTCCCCCCTGTGCGGATTTTGGAAACAATGTTTCCATTTCCGCTACTGACACCGACCTCTGCCGTTGGGTCAATGTCTAGAAGTATTGCAGCTGCGGCGTCATAGTTCTCGCCAGCAGCCAACTCATGCACTTGAGGAGGCATGGTCTTGGTCTTCTGCTCCTCCACGTTCGTGCGGCTTGCACCAATGCCTGCAACTACGGCATCAAGTGCCAAGCCACACCCACAACATCCCCACAACATCCCTACTGCCACCACCAATAGTTGAAGCATATTCTCTCCTTCAATGACGAGGGAACAGCATATCACTATCACTACCACTTATTGCATTACATGTCAAGTAAAACAAAAAATACAACACTGCGGAACATATACATGGTCAGCATAGCACTTATATTTAGTGTGAGTTTTTTTGTGCAAGTTTCTCCTGCGCATGCAGTGCCTGTAGAAGATACTACCGCGTGGCCGCAAAGAATTGGTCAATTTATTTTGGATAAAGCATCTGCCGCGGCAGAGTATGCACTAGATTCCGAAGGATTGTTATTGGATATCAAGAAAGAGCTCAGAAAGGAATCCTGGGCGATTGCCTATAAAAACACGCTGCGCCAGTTTCTCAATAATCTGGCGCATGATACCGGTGTATGGTTGGGATCCGGCGGACAGGGACAACAACCCACGTTTATTACCGAGGGGTGGGGTGAATATTTGAAAAACGCGGGCGATTCCGCCGCAGGAACTTTCATAGAAACGCTTGCTGATAATTGGGGAAAGAAATCTCAAGACGAAAAAAATGTATCGGAAGAGCAAAAGCGGCAGCTCAACAATGTGCAGGATACAATAGCAGCCAAACAACAAGCGTGCGATGCACTCATCGCCCAATGTCTGATAGAAGGCGTTTCTGTAGCTTCGTGTCCGGACGCGGATCAATGCTACAATGAACTGGAACTTTTACGGAATCAGGAGAGTGCAATGTTTGAAGTTGTCAAGCAGGACATCAATCGGGACATCGAGCGGGAAAAAAGCAGCAATACCATTAGTGCGGTTCTCAATAATATTTGCCGCCCGAATCTACAAGTGCAGCTGCGCATTACCGCGGGATTGAATAAAAGCATCTTGGGGAAGAAGCCCAAGTGCACGCTTTCCAAGATCATTGACAATTGGGAAGACGAAATCAACGATCCGAATTTCTTAAATAAATTTCAGGCAAATTTTGATCCGTGGGAAAATGACCTCGGCATCGCTTTATCCGTGCATACCGGGATTTTGCAGAACAGCGAATTGGAAAAAGAAATCAATAAGAATGCAAGACTGGAGTCCTCCGGAATAAACCCGGTTATTGCCAAAGTTACGCAAAAGATCGTTACACCCGGAAGATTTGTTACTGAATTAGCAGGATCGACGATTAAAGAGAGTCCAGCGGCAGAGAAAACACCGACTGAAAGTATTATTGCCGATGCGATAAACATTTTTGCCCAAACACTCGCGGGAAATCTTCTTGACCAGTGGTTCAAGAAAGGCATTGCTTCGCTCCAGGGAGGCGGAGGAGGCGGAGGAGAAGGCGGTGGGTCTTCTGGATTATATAATCCGCAGTCAACATCATCATCCGCGCTTGGCGGTATTAAAGGCGCGGAAGCACGCTTTGCCGGTTTGGCAAAAGCAAATATTAAAGTTGGCGGTCCGTATGAAATTCTGCGCGATCTCACTATATGCCGCAATGAAGATAATCCGGGTCCGAATGAGTGTATTATCACGCAAAGTTTCCGTCAGGCGATTGAGCGCAAACTTACCGTGCGGGAAGCTATTGCCGAAGGATTGCTGGACGACAGTAGTACCTTTGGTTTTACCGCGGACGGATTTGAGCCAAACTATAAAGAAGGGTATCCCTACCGCTCGCTGATTGTGTTGCGCAAACACCGCATCATTCCTGTTGGTTGGGAGATTGCGGCGCGCTACATAAAAGACATTGGTCACGAGCAAAAGAATTTGCGCCAACTGATCAACGACTTTACCAATGGTGGCAGTCCATTTTACGGGCTGGTTGACCCGAACTGGGTATTAAAAGCACCGGAAGCGTATTGCGGATTAAAAGGCGCAGGTCCCGTGCTCGTATCAGATAGAATTACAAACGGCATAGACCAAAATAAAGATGGCGATTTTAATGATCCGGACGATATCTCTCCTACGCGCCAAATCAGCCGCGATGCCAACTACTGCGCGGATGACCGTTCCTGCATTAAAGAACGACCGGACGGAACGTGCCAGTTCTACGGCTACTGCACCGAAGAGCGCAGGGGTTGGGACTACGGGGGCGATGCCGAAACCTGCGAGCCGCGCAACCAAACCTGCCAGACGTTTGAAGATAAAAACGGCAATGACGTGTCGTACCTGCAGGATACGCTCAACTTCAACAACTGTTCCCTGGATAATGCAGGCTGCACGTGGTACTGCACGGACGTGAATATTTCCACGGGTGAATTTACCTGCAGCGATGGTCCGGCCGACCAGCGTCGCTATTTTGATCGCGGCGCGACAAGCTGCGGCGCGCAAGATGTCGGATGCCATGAGTTTATCCGCATTACCCCTGGCACGAATTTGGTGAAAAATGGCAGTTTTGAAGAAGATTGGAACGGGGATGGCACAACCGATGACGGTTGGAGCGGTACCCGGCTTGCTTATGGTGCCCTTGGCACCACGGAAATTACTACCGATGAAGCGGTGTCGGGAACGCATAGCTTGAAAATTAAGCAGACAG
>PEYJ01000025.1 GCA_002774425.1 Parcubacteria group bacterium CG08_land_8_20_14_0_20_48_21
TACTGGTATACTGAACGGAATGTGGCACCTATGCCGCTTCGCTGCACTCGGTTCAGTAGGACAGTGGTGTTTCAAATTTTAAGTTTCACGCTGTAAGTCCTATGAGCATAGTATACTAAAAAAACGCGCATTGAGCAAAAGAGAGTTTTCCACAGTACACACACCTACCACGTTGCCCCGATTTTTGCCGCGGCATCTGCCGCAAGCTTCGGAATAATATCGGCGACCGTCTTACCCTCCTCAATGTGCTGCGATTGCGCGACAACCGTATCAAGCAACTCCGCCATCACCTCTTCCATTTGTACCGCTCCCTTTCCCTTATACCAGCTTTGCGCGGTTAAGACGCTCGAGGAAAACGGACGCAGTACCTCGTCATTTTTCTGTCCGTCAATGAGCGCGCGCAATCCGGACGGCTTGCCCGTTTTTTTGCTGTACACGCTCGCTTGCTTGATATCAGTTGCAAAGAGAATAAAATCCCATGCCTCTTGCGGATGTGCTGACCGATGCGGCACCGCTTCTACCCAGTAGTTGGCGATATTGACCGGACGCTGCTCATTGACTTGCGGCACGGGTACCACGCCAAAATCCAATTTTGGCGCGCGCGCGCGGATGAGTGGCATGTGGTAGGCATACCCAAAGAAGAATGCCGCCTTCTCCCCCACAAAAGCCTCAAACGAGACCGGCATATCCCCATTCCATGTATACACCGCTTTCAACGGATTGGCAAAATCCGTGTAAAATGCTATGGCTTGTAGTCCCGGGGAAGTGAGCTCGCCCCCCCTGTCTTTTCCTCCGGACGCAAACGTAACGGTATTGCCTGAAACTATGGAGCTTCCGTTCTGCAGCATGAGGAGTGAGAGGATATCCGAACTGCGCTCAATATTGCTGCCAGTGCCGATTGCCGCACCCGCCTGCAGAATCGCGTTGTCCTTATTCACAAACGTAAGCTGCTGCACCATGGCAACAAATTCCTCCCAGTTTCCCGGTGGTTGGGGAATATTCGCAGAGTTCATGAGCTGGCGATTGTAGTAGAGGGAGAGTGTATCAACGGCATAGGGCAGTCCCCATACTTTAGTATCACGAATAACATCCCCGCTTACGACATCAACGTATTTTGCGCGCAACTCCGCCAAACTGGGAATAGGTGTCTGGCGAAGTTCGGTTACCGTTTCATTCTTAATACCCAACGCTTTTTGCTGGACTTCGTATAGCATCACAATCTTATTGGGCATGGGGGTCATACGATTTTGATAGCGCACAACCCAGGTGTTGGGTACGGAAAAAATATCGGGACCTTGATCGTCCGCCCACGCCTGCAGCAGCGCTTCTTCATATTCTTCCATCCGCAGCTTCTTATACTGAATGGTAATGTTGGGGTGTTTCGCTTTGTAGAGCGCAATAATATCCTGCAAATCCTGCGGACTGTGCCACACGCCCCAATAGGTGAGCGTCAGAGGAGTCGCCGCCTGTTTTTCTTCGGCACTTTTGATGCACTTGCAGCGAAAACCCGGCGCTACCAGTATAACACCGACGAAGAGTAGGAGCAGGGCTAGTTTTATGGAAAGAAAGCGCGAGGACATAGCTAGATCTCAAGTTTCCGTAAATACTGTTTTAACCCCTTTTTAACTTCCGGGTGCCGCAAACCGAAATCAATCGTTGCTTCCAAAAACTGGAGTTTATTACCGCAGTCATACCGCCTGCCTTCAAATGCATACGCATAGAGCGCGCGGGTGCGTACGACCGACCGAAATGCGTCAATAAGGCGAATTTCCCCGCCCTTGCCCGGTTTGGCGTACGCGAGAGCTGAGAGAATATCCGGCGTAATAATGTATTTGCCGGTAATCGCAAGGTTGCTTGCGATAGCGTCCGTTTTTGGTTTTTCCACCAACCGTGAAATTTGGTAAACACGGCTGTCCACTTGTACGCCATCCACGACGCCGTATTTTTCCTTTTCGCGCTTCGGCACCGGCATCACCGCGATTATTGGATCATGATAGCGTTCATACACCTCTATCATTTGCCGCAGCGCTGGTATTTTCGCATCTATAATATCATCACCAAACAGTACCGCTATCGGCTCGTCATCCCCAACCAAATCGCGTGCCTGCAGTATCGCATGGCCGTCGCCTAAGGGCTGCTTTTGCCGTACATAGTAAAAATTACACAGTTCGGAAATTTTTTTCACTTCTTCCAGCTGCGCGCTTTTACCACTTTCCTTCAAACGGTATTCCAATTCAAAATTACGGTCAAAATGATCTTCAATAGCGCGTTTGTTCTGGCCCGTAATGAAAATAATGTCGGTAATGCCGGATGCCACCGCCTCTTCCACGATGTACTGAATAACCGGCTTGTCCACCACCGGCAGCATCTCTTTGGGTTGTGCTTTGGTTACGGGCAAAAAGCGGGTACCGAATCCCGCAACAGGGATAATCGCTTTGCGAATAGGTGTGAGCATAAAGAAAGTATAGCACAAATAAGCGATATGGTGAAAATTATTTTGCTTGTCGTGCGCATTTATTGAAACCCGCGCATCATCATGGCATCAACCGGAGCGTACTCGTCCGTGAGGATAGGCGCCGCCGCAATTGCCGTTGCGTCCATGGTTACCGGCATCAGGTACGCGGCGAGCGCCTCCATCCCGCGAGCTTACGCCTCAGGGATTTACTTGCGCAGTTAAAATGTACAAGGTGCATGACTGGACGTTCAAAGGGAAAAATGGTACATTAGCATCACTTTTCCGATCTTTGAAAACCATCTAAAAATCTCCCGGGAAAGGAATGGCTATGTATAAAAATGTTACGGCGGCATTCGTGTTGTGGATAGTTATTGTACTATTCGGATACGCCTTGATCTGGGTGTATACCGAACCCCCGCACAACCCTGTACCAACCCATCAGCTTGCGCAAGATGCATGCGGCGCACAGTGCATCACTACGGACGTGGGTATCTAAATTCTTATGGTCAGCGGCACGCCCTGCCAGATGGGGTTGCAACTGGGTTATGCGACCCGTAAGGAAACGCAAATCATATATGACCGCATTATCAAACTCTTACGGATCTCCGGCTACACGGAAGAAGTGCTGGACCACATCTATAGCCGCATGGACCCTAACCACAAGATGATAAAGAAGAAATGGCGTGTTTCGCCGATGGCGCGCACCTATCGCTGCGTGTTGTACACTGGGCACATACGATTGCGGAGCTCTCGGAATTCAGCGGGAAGAAAGTGCTGCGCGACAGTCTGTTGCGTTTTTTCCCTTGCCTGCAATCAGCTGCAGCGCGCTCATTCCCTTTGGCGAAACCACAAGAAACAGTGCACTCTACCACGTTCGCGTATTGGACTGGAATACGTTTTTAGGAGTGCAAAAATATCCTTTGGTCGTGGTATATCGACGTTGCAAGGCAATGCGTTCGTTTCATTTACGTATGCCGGATTTCTGGGTGTCGTTACGGGCATGAACAGTCATGGCATGGGCTTTGGCGAGAAAAGCTACGGCAATCCCGGGGGCGAAACGCTTGACGGCATCCCATGTGCTTTCTCACAAAAGAGCTGCTGCGCAAAGCGCGCAACATGAATGACGCGGAGCATATCTTAAACGCACATCCCCGCACCTGCTCGTACATCTACGCCATAAGTTCGGCATTTGCCGAATATCCGCAAGGCAAGGTAGCAATATTTCTGACTGATAGCACGCGTATGCGCCGCTACGGACCGAATGAACCTGTTTATGATACGCGCCCGGGCTACAGCTCGGTTTACACGATTCCGAACATTTCCGACATGATCTATTGCAACGCCAAAATGCGCCGATGTGTTGATTGGCTCTCGCACAACCGTAATTTTACGGTTGAAGATCTTGGTAATTTTGTCTCACCAGTCGCTTCGCCTAATGACAATCTCCAAAACGTCATCATGAAACCTGCCACTGCGGAAGCGTGGATTACCAACGCAACTACGGACGGCAAACCCGCGTATACGCAGAAATGGCGTTACGTAAATCTCATGCCTTATTTTGCAGAAATGTTCGTTGCTCAACAAGGAGAAATGCCGTGAACGTTTGGACACAGGCAGTATTGTTGCTATTGGTTTTTTTTCTATAGCGCCACGCGCACTCGCTGACGATTTTCTGCCTCAACACGTCCAAGCGCACAGTTTGGGTCCGAGTCGTCCTGATGCGACATCCAAGCGCAGCATCCTGCCTCCGCTTGGCAGTAGGGACAATCCGGAATATCCGGAAAACTCGGCTGCGCCAAGTCCAAGGATCGTATGGTTGTTTCTTGATGCGGTAGACCCTGTCGCCAGCGAAAACATCAAGGAAGCCGCGCAGTTGCTTGGAAAGTATTTCATTGTTCAAGGGTTTCTTGGAGAACGCCCGCCCGTGCAAGAAAACGAAGGGGTTTCACGAAATATGACTTTGACACGCCGTTCGCGCACGGCTAGGACTCCACAAACCCTGTTGTGGAAATTCAAGCCGGTACCCAACTGGGACGGCGTAAAGCTCAAGTTTGAGATTGACTGCAAATTTGATCTTGGGCTTCCTGGATCATCGCATCTCCGCTACACACATACGGAAGATCTTTCTCTTGCCAGTCTAGGTTATCCGAAATCAAGGGATACGCTCCGTCTTGATATTATCAAGATTGAATTTTAACCTCGTAAACGCCTCAAGGGAAACCTTTCGGCGTTTTTTTTATGCGCGCATCACGCAAGTGTGTTACGCAAGAGGTTCCGGATGCCAGCGCAGCATGGTAAATGGCATATGAAGGGCTGACATAAGCGCGAGGGTGGTGATGCCCATCCGCATCTTCCATCGCCGCAAAAGTATACCCTGTGCCGTAAGCTCCGTGTGCTGACCTGTAAGTGTTGCACGACCAGCTCCGTAGAACCGCATACCCCGATCACCAAAAAAACAATCACCAATTTCCGGCTCCATATGGGCAAGATTATTGCCCGCCAAAGCGCATGCCATTGTGATAATCTTATGACTGGCCTCCGCGATATCATTCGCCGTTTCCCTATTTGCCTTGCCAAACACGTTGTGGCTTACGACCATGGGCATGCGCTTTCGCCGTTTGATATAGCCGAGCGTTGGACCAATAATCGCCACGCCTACAATACCGATAATAATACGCTTGTCGTTGTCCTCGGGATAGACACTCCTCCATGACGCCATAAGTGATTCGGCGGAAGACGATGCAGCTATCCGTCCATCGCGCAACGCGGTGAACAGCCACCAAGCGCGCGCCTGCGCCTGGCGGATATCTTGGGGCATGAGCGCCAATACCGCTTCAGGGAAAATTTCCCGATTGTCGTGTAAACGTTTGTTTCGGAGATGTTGCACAAGCGCGTAAAGTTCACGCGCAAAATTTTTATCCTGCTTGGCATAGACAATGAGTGATTGCGCGGGCGTGAGCACATAAGCCCAGGTTGTTCACGCACCTCTGGCATGAGCGGCGTACGTACGCCGCGTGTAAGAAGCTTGGATCCATAGGCAAGATAAGGTATTCCTCGCATAGGCTGACCTGTATGCTTTGGAATGCCATTTTATGAAAAGCAAAAAATTACGTTGGTAACGTTTTTTGATGTAGATTTTTTTTGGACAAACTGCTACTCCACAAACACGGCACTCGTGATGACCGTGGTCCACAAACCGTCCTTATCGCCTTCTGCGGTTTGGGTATTGTTGATGGTTTTGATGATGAGACCGCTTGATTTGTAAATCTGCTCGCGCTCGCGCCATGCGGTATTGGGATTGAAATCAATGCCCAGAGTGGTTGCAAGCATGGTTGCCGCCAAGTCCTCGGCATAGTCACCCGCGACAATCGCTTTCTCCCCGTAACTATGGTGTTCGGAGAGATAGCCGTATGTATCATGGTCTTTGGGAACCGCGACCCCGATGGATGAGGCGATCAAACGATTCGGCTCATTAGTATCCATGCGCGCCATGACGCAAAAGGTTACCTGTCCCGGCTTTAACATACCCTTTCCTTTGTTTGCCGGAATAAGCTTGCACTGCGGAGGCAGGATGCTGGAAACATACACCAAATTGCACTTTTCAATGCCTGCCATGCGCAGAGCAACTTCAAAGGATGCGAGCCGGTCTTTATGCTTGCCGACTCCTTTGGTTAAAAACATCCGCTTGGGAACGTATAACATAGCGCGTACACGTGGAACATTAAAAAATAAAAGCACACCCAGTGTAGCGTACCTACGGTAAAAAGTATATGCGGGTTATCCACCGTCCTGCCTACACGCTTGCCAAAAGCGTTCCCATATAGCCGACCGTGGCGATAAACGCCGCAATTGCCAGATAAAACAGCGTGTTGGAAAATATTCTATTGGATGTCGTGAGCGATTTGAGCCGTACGCTATTTGCCACGACCGAGAGCGAGCTCATAGCCATGGCCGCACTCGCGATTGCCGGTGAGATGAGTACGCCGAACGCGGGATATGCCAATCCTGCCGCAACGGGAATGGCAATGACATTATAACCAAAAGCCCAAAATAAATTCTGCTTAATCACCTCAAGAGTAAGGCGTGAGAGTTCAATGGTTTCCAAAACTTTGTTGAGCGTTCCTTTCACGAGTACGACATCTCCCGCCGCTATGGCAACATCTGTGCCGGTACCCATGGCAATGCCGATATCAGCCTGCGCAAGCGCCGGAGCATCGTTAATACCGTCCCCTACCATCGCAACCAACCCTCCGCTTTCCTTTTGCAGTTTTTGTATCGCCGCCACCTTGTCCTGGGGCAATACATTTGCCTCCACGCGGTCAATACCGATTTGCTCCGCAATGCTTTTGGCGGTTGTCGCATCATCCCCCGTGAGCATCGCCGCCTGTATGCCAAGCCGGTGCAGCTCTTCCACTACTTCTTTTGCATCGTCCTTCACCACGTCGGCGATTGCAAAAACCGCAACAATTGCGCCTTCTTGCGCCATATATACCGCGGTCTTGCCGTGTGTGGCAAAGGTGTTTGCTTGCGCTGAAAGTTCTGCGGACGATGCCAGACCGCGTTCCTCCATAAATCGCAGATTGCCGATGGCTATTGTTTTGTCTTCCACGCTACCGACTACCCCGCGGCCTGCAACCGCTTGAAAATTACGAGCTTGCAGAATCGTGCCGTTGGTATGATTCTGCGCAAACATGGCAATAGCAGCAGATAAGGGGTGCTCTGAAAGATGCTCAACCGCATACGCTTGCGCCAAGAGATGTTCCTTTGCCACGCCATCCGCAAACACCGAATCAGTCACCTCGGGACGGCCTTTGGTGAGTGTGCCGGTTTTGTCAAACACAATCGTACGCACCCGGTGCGCGTGTTCAAGCGCGGCCGCGTCTTTAATGAGGATACCGTGCCGTGCCGCACGCCCCGTCCCAACCATTATTGCAGTTGGTGTTGCGAGACCCAAAGCGCACGGACAGGCAATAATGAGAATGGTTGCGGCAATATACACCGCAAGTTGTACCGCCACAGACCCGGGCAACGTCCAGCCGAACCATGGCGCCACAAACAGCCAAAAGAGCAGTGCAGAAACCGCGATACTCACCACAACGGGAACAAATACGGCGGAGATGGCATCGGCCTTTCGTTGAATGGGCGCCTGGGTTCCCTGTGCCTCTTCAACCAGATGGATAATGTGCGCAAGAAGCGTATCACCACCAACCTTTTCCGCGCGAAACCGGAAACTGCCGTTTTTATTGATCGTCGCGCCAATGACCGCATCCCCGACGCCCTTTTCCACCGGCAACGATTCACCGGTTACCATAGACTCGTCCAGCGCGCTCGCGCCCTCCACAATCGTGCCATCAACCGGTATTTTTTCTCCCGGACGCACCACCATAACATCTCCCGGACGCACCTCGCCGATCGGCACACGCACCTCAACCCCTTCGCGCAGCACGTTCGCGTCTTTTGCTTGCAGCGCGAACAGTTTGGCGATGGCATCATTCGCCTGTCCCTTGGCGCGCGCCTCTAAAAGCCGTCCGAGTAATATGAAAAATACGATAACCGCCGCAGCTTCAAAAAACACTTCCGATTCCCGCTCACCGAACGCGCGCGGCACGAAGGTAGCCACCGTTGAGAACGCCCACGCCGTAGATACGCCAAGCGCAATGAGGGTGTCCATATTCGCGGATCGCGCACGCAACGCAGACCATGCACTGGTAAAAAACGTTCGTCCGGAAAAAAACACGATGGGCGTGGCGAGCGCAAACTGTGCAAGAAAAAAAACGTTCAGCCGATACCCGCCGGAAAAGGTCGCGTAGCCGAGGGGCGCGTGCATTTTTTCCAGTACACCAAAAGCAATCAAGAGCATGCGCGCCATCACGCCGAAAAATGGCAGTACCCCCAACCCTGTCCACCACACAAGTTTCCGTAAACGATTGTACGCATCCTGTTTGAGCATGGCGGCATGGTCGTGGTGGCTACCTTGCATCCCTCCCATTAGCGGCTTTTGGATTTTTCCGGGTGCAGCAAGCGCCGGACCCTCATCCGTTTCTACAACGCGATATGCTCCGGCTTTCGCAACGGCCGCTTTAATGTCCGCAAAATCCGCGCGCGCTTCGTCAAATTCCACCATCATGGTTTCCGTTGCGTAATTCACCTGCACGTGGTGCACACCTGCGACTTTTCCCACCATTTTTTCAATAAGTTTTTTGCAGGACGCGCAGTGCATGCCAAGAATAGGATAGGTATATTTTGCCATAGCGTATGAATAAATGTGTTAGGTATGTACTGTATATCCGTCAAGCGCATTGATAACGGCTTGTACGCGATCGCGCGCCGCCGCATCATCGCTTTTCAAGGTAAGTATGCCTTCGTTGTTTCCCGCAAGCGCAACTGATGACACCTCCGCCAAGAGACCTGCATCGTCCAACTCCATGGTAATGAGCGCAACACAAGCGGCGCAGTGCATGCCGCGTACGCGCAAGGTAGGTATATCCATAGGTATAGATGGTGTTAAAATTATTGAAAGGTAACCGTAACCGGAGGCACCATGCCCATGGTGCAGGTTATTTTATAGTTCCCCGCGCGTGGCGATCCGACATCCACCAAATTTTGACCGGGGTTGAGCGGCACATAACCATCAAACAGTCCCCGCGCGGCAAGATATGCGCCGCAGCCAACCACGCCTTTGTCCTCAATCTCCAGATACGTCGGAACGTTGGCGGTAAACACGGTTGGCCCAACCGGTTTGTAGGCAAACCCTTGCGCGACCAGCCGTATCGTTTGTCTGCCATTGACCATTGCCCCGCTTTCGCCCGCAGCAATATCCCCGGTAAGATTTTCCATTTCCGCGCGACTTTGAAAGATGCGCCAATCGCTCAAGCTCGGATATCCCAAGACGTTCATCTGACCATTCACGTTATAGAGCGCGAAGAAAATAATCAGCAATCCCGCAACCGCTGAAAAACGAGCGGTTAAGTGCGGTTTTTTGGTGTAGTGCAAGCCGGTTGCGCTTATGCCGGCAAGCATGGGTAAGGTGCCAAGCGCGAACAGCAGCATCACCAAACTCCCCCGCGCAAAGCTTCCGGAAGCAAGCGCCACACCTTGGGCAATCAGCGTAAAACCGCAAGGCAGAAAAAAGGTAGCGGCTCCGATGCCAAGCGGCGCGTATTTGCCGGACATGCGGCGTTCATCCGCCGCCGCGCGTGTTACAAACCGGGGAAGTCCTAGGCGAATTTTCTGCGCCCACGCGATATCCAGCATCTGCAGCGCGAGCAGCGTCATGACCGCGGATACGGCAAGCACCACTACGGCAAAGACGGTGGCGTTGGTAAATGCGATGCGGCTTCCCGCCATACCCAATATACCGCCGCCAACCATAAACGCCGCAAGACGTCCCGAGTGAAACAGCAGGTGCGGCGTTGCTTTTGAACCCGTAGCTTCGTCGTGCGCGTCATGCCAGTGTTTTACGAGTGAGAGCAGCAATCCGCCGATGAGCGCGGCGCAGCTGGACATGCCGGCAACCAAGCCGAGCAAAAAAAATGCGGCAAGCGAAGAAGTGGCGTTGACCGAAACAAACCTGCCCATCTGGAGACGTTCCACCGCCATAAATGCCGCCAAAAATACCATCGCGATAACGGCTGTTTTTCCTGCGCGGCGCAGTATATCGCCATTCATCTGCCATCTTCCGTCATCGCGTTTCACGAAAATTGGCTTTCGCGGCTTGGCAATCGGCTTGATGCCGAACGTATAACCAAGCTCTTGAAATTCCGCATTCAATTGCTGGGGTTCAATTTTTGTTCCTTTGGCAAGCGTGATATGCACGGCATTGTCTTTGCGTGAAACATCAACAGCAAGCACCTGGTCGTGTTTGATGAGTTTTTTCTCAATGAGCAGCTCACAGGACGAGCAGTGCATGCCGCTCACATAGAGCGTGCACGCGATAGAATCCGCACCATGTTTTTTTGATGGCATAGGTATATCCTCGCAGGGTTATTTATATGCAAATAAACGCAAAAGTTCTTCGGTTGTTTTTTTCTCCTGACCGCTCCGTATCTGATGCACTACACAGCCGTTTAAATGGTCTTTAATGATGAGCAAATCCAGTTGCTTAAGCGCCTTTTGCACCGCACGCGACTGGTGCACCACGTCAACGCAGTACGCGTGTTCACGCAGCATGCGTTCTATGGATTGCAGATGCCCCTCTATAATTTTAATGCGGTGGAGAGCGCGCGCGCCGGTCGTGGTTTTTTTTCTTTTATCCATAGGCAGGGTAAATCTATATATCCCCTATAGGGGGATAGTAACATGTGGATAAAAATTAGTCAAGCGACAGGTGCCGTATGTCGGCTATACCATGATAACGCATAACCCGTCCGCCAAATTAGCGCACGGGTTATGCGAAGAAATGTTGCAAAAATTATTATTTTTTTCCTTTACGCTTTGCAGCTTTTGCCGCAAGCATCGTCTTTTTAATCGCGAGGCGTTTTTTGGTTTTTCGGGAATGTGTTTTTTTCATCTTCCCAACCGCTTTGAGTCGTTTTGCCATAACAAGGTAATCAAAGAATAAGTAGCTTTTTATACTATACGTCAGGAGCATGGCGCTGTCAACTACAGCTTTTTGTTCAGATCATGCTCTATAATGTTAGACATGCTGTTCTGTGGTACAGCCCAAAGTATGTTGCTCACGGCAAACCACCCGCATGAACACCTAATCAGCTGTTGACGCCAAGGCATGCGCTTTACTTTTATAATAAAAGAGCTTCACCGTTTCTGAAATTACAAAATATATAACCACCAACGAGAGTATCCATACAAGATGTACCGGTGTTGGCGGAGTGAATTTGAACACTTTTTGACCGAATGCGGTGAAGGGCAAGCCAAGAGTTGCCACGAACGTGAGCAAACTTAACCCTATAATTGAGGACGAGGGGCGCAAGGACGTGCTAAACAATGATCGGGTGCGAATTGAAAACAACAACACAAGTTCCGTTAAAATGCTTCCGATAAACCAGTTAGTCTGCAAAACTTCGGGAGAGATTCGATAAAACAATCCGAAAAAAATAAAATCAAACACCATGCTCACCAAACCAAGGATCATGGCGATGATAATAATGTCTTTTGCTTCATACTTTTTTGGAGATCGCAGTTCACCGGCTTCCACCGTATCGGTTGCAATGGAAATCATCGGCGCGTCGGACAAAAGATTGACCAAGAGTATCTGGATGGGCAGCATGGGTAAAAAATCAATGAGGAGCGAAGCGGTGGCGACCGCAAAGAAATTTCCAAAATTGGAAGCCAGTGTTGATTTAATATATTTCGTGGTATTGGCAAAAACTCGACGACCCTCACGTATACCGTTCATGATGGCGCCTAAATCCTTTTGCAATAAAATAATATCCGCGGCTTCACGGGCGATATCCGCCGCACTGTCCACAACCAGGGATACGCCGGCAATTTTTAAAGCTGGTGCGTCATTAATTCCCTCCCCTAAAAATCCGATGGCATGTTTTTCACGCAATGCCTGCACAAGGGCAAATTTTATTTCAGGCGATACACGGGCAAATACAACGTACTGCTCAAGATAGGTGTCACGCATTTCTTTGTCGGCTCTTTGCCACTGCTCGCCGGTGAGTACCTTGTCGGGCGAATCAATCAAGCCGATGTCATGAGCGACCGCACCGGCAACTTCCGGGCGGTCACCGGTGATAATCATCACTTTAACCCCCAAACGTTTGGCGTGTTCTACGGCTGCAAATGAGCTTTTTTTAATCGGATCAGTAAACGAGATGGCTCCGGAAAATATGAAATTATTTTTCTTGAGCTGTTGATTGTGCGCAACGTCATAGTGATCGGCAACCTTAATTGCTTTGTATCCTACGGCTAAAACCCTGCGACCAAGCGCGCCTTCCCGCCCCATCCAATCGGAAAAAGCATCTTTTGCTTTTGTGTCCAGTGCGGAACATGATGCAACGATCGCTTCCGGCGCGCCGCGAATGATACAGAACGCGGTATCACCATCAGCAACCAATGTGGAGTTTTTTCTCGTTTTCGGGTCAAAAGATTCATCGGATAACATGACCGCTTTTTTGATTCTTTGCCGCTGATCCGGACTCAAACCTTTTTCCAAGGCAAGATCAAAAGATTCTATTTTTCGCTGTAAGGAAAAAGACGAAGCCAAATTAGCCAGCCACAGAGTTTGCTCATGAGGCGCGGCATAGATAGCGGCAATGGTAAGTGTATTTTCGGTCAAGGTGCCGGTTTTATCGCTGCACAAAATTTCAATGCCGCCCAAGTCCTCAATGGCGGATAACCGCTTCACGATAACTTTTTGTTTGGCAAGTCGCCTTGCGGCGCGGGCAAGGGAAAAAGCGGTAACGAGGGGCATGGCTTCGGGTATGACACTTACGGTGAGTGCGATTGAAAAAATGATGAGCGTCAACATATCCACCCCATTCCCTTTTATGAGTACGTGGGCGACTAGTACGACCAACAAGGTTACGCCGATCAATTGAAGAATAAATTGGGAAAAATGAGAAATGCCTTTTTCAAAATCACTCATCTTTCGGGATGTGCCGGCTAACGCGGCGATGTGGCCAAATGCGGTGTCTTTCCCGGTTGCTACCACTATGCCGCGCGCATCGCCTTTTACAACATCCGTTCCGGAAAAAGCCAAATTCAACGCATCATTATATGATGAGGGGGTAGTGCGCATGCGTTCAGCCTTTTTCGGCACTGGTGCGGACTCTCCGGTCAATACCGTTTCATCAATCATGACACGATCCTGCGCAATCAATCTGATATCCGCCGGAACCCGGTCGCCGGTTTCTAACATAACCACGTCTCCTTGAACCAGTTGGTCGGCGGTTATTTGCTCAACATTGCCGTCACGTACAACCTTGGCGCGGGGCAGTGCGTAGGTATTGAGCAGCGCGGCCGTTTTTTCTGAACTGTACTCCTGATAAAATCCCAAACCGGAAGTAATCACTAAAAAAATACCTATCATCAGTGTATCGGCTATTTCACCCAAAAGGACGGTAATGACCATAGCCGCCAAGAGCAGATACACGAACGAGGATTTAAACTGACGCGCAAAAATATGCCAACCGGTAGCTTTTGTAACTGCTACTGTATTGCGCCCGAATTTCGCCATCCGCCCGGCAGCTTCTTTTTTATCCAGACCCTTTTGCACGTCCACTCCAAATTCTGACGCAATGCGCGTGATAGGTTTGGTAGCATAGGTAAAGATGTTCATGATGTTCGGATACATATCCCTCGCTTTTTTATTTCTTCCAAAATATTTCCGTCAAAAGACCAGTGTGGGCAATTTCTGACATGCGCCACATGCCATGCAATCCTTTGTACAAGCGTGGGATTTTTTTGCATCGTATTGTTCTTGTGCAAGTCGGCGTTGATTTTTATCTCGTTAGTAACTTTAGTTTACTAAAATTTTTGCCTTATTGAAACGATGAGGGCAGCCAGCCCAACAACGGGGTCGGCGCATGCCCTCTATAAGCTCGGTGCGCGTTCTCTCTATCCGGCGGTTTCTTGTCTCCGGTTTCTTGGCTTCCTTCACCCAGCATATCCACTCATTACGCGCGAGCGGTGTAATATCTTCCCATGCTGCGAGTGCCTTCGGGGAAGAAGTAATGGCCTTTCGTAAATCAACTGGCACTTTGTGTGTCACTCCAGTAGAAATTTCTTTTTTGATCATAAAATTTTTGAGTGCTTATCGCATTTGTGCCCATTGTTGCCAGATACCTGCCCGTCCGTAGCCTCCAGTAAAAGCGGGTTTGCCCGGGGGCGATCACTGCCGGCAGGCAGGTTTGTTTAACTCTAGCGATGTTAAGCAAATTGCATCGAGTCATATTTGCTTAACAAAGCTTCTTATCCAAACACGAGCACCTTATCCGACTCCTCAACCATCTTGAGCAAATCGGTCATGGTAGAGACCGGACAGACCCCAGCCTCTTTTTTACCGCGAATCTCCAAACATGTGCCACAAGCGTATAGGTTTCCCTTTAATTCTTTGTACTCTGCAACTTTCTTGGATATATCAAAATGTTCCGTGTCGGCGATGGAATCAAGCTCGGATCCTTCGCTCATCAAAAAGATAGTCACATCATGACAGGCTTTAAGCGATGTAATGCCAAAACGGAACGTGTTCCAAATATGTTCCGGATTATTGGATTGTAAAATAATGCCGATTTTCATAACAGTCTAACTTAAATCTTTTTTCTTTTCTTCAAACTCCTGCTTGTTAATTTCGCCTTTGGCGTATCGCTCCTGCAAAATTTCAAGCGCGGATTTCTCGTTATGGTGAGTGCCACGCGATTGACTCGTGAGCCATTTGATAAGCGCGATAATACCCGCGATTATGTTTACCCCCGTTAGATTGGCGCTGTATCTAGCGGGGTGAATTTATAGTTTCCGGTAACTCGTTGAGCGGCCTTGCCCGATACGCTCAATCTTTTTGAGTCGCATCAATTTATCTATTGCCTGCCTGACCGTCGGATAAGCGACCTTCGTCTGTTCGGAAATCTCGCGCGGTGTGGAACTATCAACTTTTTGGAGATAATCCCAAACAGCGCGCTGTTTTTGCGTAAGCAATCGTTCAATATTTTCTTTGGACAAAAGATCAATGGCCATTTCCGATTGTTTCAAGAAAATAGTCAAGAAAAAATCCAACCACGGAATGATAGTTTCATTGGCGGACAAGAATGTTTTTTGACTCTGGCGAAGCGCAAGATAATACTCCGGCTTATTATCCTCAATGATCTTCTCATGGGAGACATAGGGCATGTATAAGTACCCCTCTTTCAATAAAAGAAGGTTGGTGAGCGCGCGACTAAGACGGCCATTGCCATCTTGAAATGGATGGATCTGCAAAAATTCAACAAGCAAGCTGGCAACAGTGAGAAGTGGATGATATTTTTTCTCCGCAATAACTTCTCCCGTCCACTCAACTAACTCCTGCATTTGTTTGGGCGATAGATGTGCAGGCGTGGTGTCAAAAAGTATTCCGATGGATTCACCCGCGGCATTTATCATTTGCACCTGATTTTCTCTTTTTTTGTAATCACCTCGATGGTCTTCGTCTTTTTTTACATATTTCAGGAGTTCTTTATGGAAGTGTTTGATAGCGCTTTCATTGAATTTCAAACTTTTCCAGGAATTAAATATGTTCTCAAGCAACTCATAATATCCTTTGACTTCCTGTTTATCACGATCAGTAAATTTTTGTATATCAATACCTCGCATGAGCTTTTCTACGTCTTCATCGGAAAGCCTCGCCCCCTCAATGCGGGTTGATGCTCCGGTTGAAGTAATCAAAACAGATCGCTTGAAACGACCTAATACTTGAGGCGAGAGTTGCGCTCCGGCAATCCATTGCTCCTTTAACTCATCAATTTTTGCTATTTTTGACCAGATTTCGGCCGGTAAATGCTCTAGCCGATGGTCTAATTTGTTGTTATTTGCCATATATTTAATCCGATATATCAACTATAGCGGATTATAACGAATAAATCAAGCCTCTTCAGACTGCTGGCACAATACGGAACGCAGATCAGCATGGACGGCAGAGGACGATGCATGGACAACA
>PEYJ01000041.1:0-16516 GCA_002774425.1 Parcubacteria group bacterium CG08_land_8_20_14_0_20_48_21
AGCATCTCCCGCACATCGTGATCATTATTGATGAGCTTGCCGATATCATGGCAGCAGCCACGAGAGACGTTGAAATGGCGATTATTCGCCTGTCGCAAATGGCGCGATCGGCCGGCATTCATCTGGTTGTGGCAACGCAGCGTCCATCGGTAGACGTGATCACCGGACTCATCAAGGCAAATATTCCGACACGCATCGCATTTCGGGTTGCATCACAAATGGATTCGCGCACCATATTGGATACGGGAGGCGCGGAAAAACTCATCGGCAACGGCGATATGCTCTACTTGGCCCCCGAGATCGGCAAGCCCAAACGTCTCCAAGGTGTGTATCTCTCCGAAAAAGAGATTGCCGGTGTTGTGGATTATCTCAAATCGCATAACGATGAAGGTGTTACGGCATATGACGAAACTATTACCGAGCACCAAAGTGCAGCCGGTTATGCGGGAAGCGACGGTGAGGATGATGATCTTCTTCCCGAAGCAATAGAGGTAGTCAAGCAGACCGGTAAAGCGTCTGCTACGCTTCTGCAGCGCCGGTTGAAAGTTGGCTACCCGCGAGCGGCGCGTCTTTTGGATATCATGGAAGAGAAGGGATTTATCGGTTCCGGCGAAGGCGCCAAGACACGTGAGGTGTATATGGAAGAGGTGGGAAGTTTTGAGAATGTTGAGGAAGAATAGCTTGACTTCGTGAGTCTGCAAGTCTTGCGAAGTCAGTATTTTGCAGGGAGTATCGTCATTATAATTGCTACGGTCTTTTTCCATGTTTCTCCATACCTTTATTCCAGGGCCAATTGCCTGGCATTTTGTAATCACGGTCGTCTACTGGTACGGTCTTCTCGTAACGCTTGGCGGTGTTGCTGGTTTTGTGTTGATTGCACGGCTGGCAAAAAGTATCCACTTCCCCTTGGCGCATCTTACGAACCTCACTTTTTATACCGTTATTTTCGGTTTTCTCGGCGCGCGCGCCTTCTACGTTCTCTTTATTGAGTGGTCGTACTACAGCACCAACACGGGAGAGATACTTAAATTTTGGCAGGGAGGCATTTCCATTCAGGGCGGCATCATCGCGGGAGCGTTTGTGGTGTGGCAATACGCACGACACTTTTCCGGGAAAATAAAAAATCAAGAGGTCGTTCCACTTAAAGTCGTTGCGGGTGAGAGTGGTGCGAACGCTAAACAAACTTTGGTTGACGAGAAAATTTTCCCCTTCACCTTCTGGCATCTTGCCGATATCATTGTTCCCGGTGTGGCTTTGGCGCAGGCAATTGGACGATGGGGGAACTACTTTAACCAGGAACTGTTTGGCAAACCAACCGATCTACCATGGGGCATTCCCATTGATGTGGTGAACCGCCCCTCGGTGTACGCCGATGCACGCTATTTTCATCCCACCTTCTTATACGAATCACTCTGGAATCTTGCCACTTGCATCGCGCTGGTTATGCTTTTCAACTCTATATATCATGCAAAATCTCCTTTTCGTCATTCCCGCGCAGACCTGTCTACCGGACCGGCAGGCGGGAATTCATTGAAAAACCTTAGCGGCCTTGTTGCACTTACCTATCTTATTCTCTACTCACTCGGACGTTTTCTCTTGGAATTCGTGCGTATTGATGAAGTACCACTCTGGTTTGGCGTGCGCGCAACGCAAGCAACCGCATTACTTTTCATCCTCTTTGCGATTTTGGTTGGATTTGGTATACTGAAGAAACACAAGGTACGACAGACGTAACACGACACACACCAATCAGGTCATTCCCGCGCATGACTGCCTTTCCGGTAGGCAGACGGAAATCTATAAAATTATGAAAAATAATCACTTTCTTAAAACCATGATTGCAGTAAGCTGCTTGAGTTTATTGCTTATTTCACCGTATATGGTTTTTGCGGAGAAACCAAATGAAAGTAATATAGGAAATACCTGCGGATCGTCATCCGTGGGTAGTGGAGGGCTTGTCAATCCTCTTGGCGTATGCTCCATACCCCAGGCAATTGGTGTAGTGTTAAAATACATATTAGGCATTGTTGGATCGCTCGCTCTTGCCATGTTTGTTTACGGCGGGTTGATTTGGATGACCTCCATGGGTAACGCGGAAAATGTGCGCAAAGGGCGTGATGTGCTCATCTGGTCTACTATCGGACTGGTTATCATTTTTGGCAGCTATGCTCTTGTAACCTTTGTCCTGCAGATTGGCTCCTAGTTTTCAATTTATTTCCTCCGGATGAGATAATCTATACTCCAACATCCTTGTCATCCCATAGTCATTTCCGTCATTCTCGCGATCTCTTAGGTATTCCCGCGAGAGACCTGCCTACCGAACAGAAAGGCCGGAATCCATAATAAATCAAACCAAAAAAGCGGTAACCCCCCGCTTTTTTCTTTGGCACTCCTCACTTCCCGCACTTACCGCGGTTGCGATTGACAACATTTTCTATATATGTTACAATATTCTGTCGGCATATTTTTTGCCGCGAGTTTGATCTTTAAAATTAAATAATAAATATTTTCATCCACCACCTGTCAGGAGGAATCAATGAACATTTTAATTCTCGTCGTAGTGGCGGTTTCGTACGTCTATGCAGCTCTTTTGTTGCTGCGGATAATGGGCAGATTTAACTTTTTCGTTACCCTTGTTCCTGAAGGGTACGCGAAAGCCATTGTGAGTGCTGAAGGTATGGAGCGGATGGTCATGCAGTGGGAAGGTCATACGTTTCACGGGAAGGTAAATAAAGCTCTTATCCCCCAATCCCCCCTCTCATACTGGAATGTAGTTGAAGATAAAAGGGCGAATAGAACAAGGAGTGTGTGGAGGATGGTGTTGAGTCAGTTAGGATTGAGGGGATTACGATGGGTGGGCATCCCCGGAGTTGTCAGTGTGTACACGTACAAATTCCGGTGGACTTCTCTGTTCCAGCAGGCAAATTTGCCGGAAGGAAAAGTAGTTACCCCACACGAAAAAAAGAGAATGGACAGGATCATTCTCAAGCCGGATGTGTACTACATTCGGCTACCAAGCGTTGAGGACCGAAATCTCATTCCCTTAGATTTGGACATTCTGTTAACTGTGCGTATTACCAACCCATGTCTGGCACTGTTTTTCGTGCAAGAGTGGTTGGAAATGATTACAAACAGGATTCTCCCAGCGTACCGCCGTTCCATTGGTACGAAGGAGTGGAAGATGCTGCAGGGTCAACTTGGAGATATGAGCGTTCGTGGCGGGACGCCCTCACCGCTTGCCACGGATCTTGCGGAAACTATACAGGAGCTGCTGCAACAATTCGGAACCGAAATTGTTGCAGCAGAACTTATTGATATCACCCCCGGGGGTGATCGTAAGTTAGAGTTGCTCGCGGCATCCACCGCGGAGTGGGAGGCGACACAGCAAGCGAATGCTGCGGTAGAGAAGGCGCGTGGAGATGCAGCCCATGTCACAACGGTCTATCATGCCATCCAAGAGATGGGTGATGTGGGGTTGCAGGTGCGCGCCTTGGAAGCCCTCGAGGCAGCGGGTGCCAAGGAAGGAAACTGGATAATCCCGCTGGGTGGGTTGGGCGATCTGGCAACGCGTCTCGTTGGGCAGAAACGTGCAAAATCTTTGCTGGACGAGATTATCGCGCTCACCTCTGATGAGCGCGATAATTTGCTGAAACTTCTAAGAAAGGATGATAAATCATGAAAGAATTTTTTCATGAATACTGGCAAGTTCTGCCGGTGCTAATCATCATTTTAGCACCAGTATTGATCGCCATTGCGGATAGCATTCGCGAGGCGGAAGAACCACCGCAGGGTAAAGATAGGAAGAGCAAAGTGGAGAGGGTAAAGGCGCAGATAGAAAAATGGAAGGAAGGAGCATTCGCCGCGCCTTTGTTGTGGTACGCAACGTTCCTATGCGTACTGCTGCTCGCATTTCCGGAGAAGTTCAAGTTGTGGTATGGAAAAGATCCATTGCCACAACCCTCCTTTCTCTCTTTTCAGGTCTGCGTAGTTCTGATCGCGCTCACCTCAAAAGGGAAGGAATGGGCGCGGAAGTTCTTCATGTACGCCGCTATACTCCTGTTGCCCGTAGTACTTGTCGCGGGTAGCAGTCCTTTTCAGGATGAAGATGAGGAGGATGAAAAAGAAGTTACCCGCTCTGCGCAACAGGCAGAGCGGATGGTCTGGAAGATGTATCCGGAAGCCAGACCAAAAGTTGGGGAAAGGTGGAAAGTCCACAATCCCCATGTATACCCCATCCATGTCAGGATGGGAGTGTACCCGATTGGCACGCCTCAAGTACCCCCGGGCGAGGACTGGTTCCTCAACATAACCCGGGCGTGCGGAACACCTCCCTTTTATGTGCTACTGAAGGAAGGGGACGAGGTAACCAGTGTAACCATTGCACTGGTTAAGTAGTAAAATGTATATCCAAGGAGCGCGGGTTCGGTTCCAAACCCTACCCCGCTCCTTTTTTCTTTGTCTCTATTCCAAAATTTCCACAGGAGATTCATGTATCCAATCCTGCTTTACGCAGTTCACCTTGCCGGTCGTGCAACCAATAATTGTTGTAGTGGGAAGAATATTTTCACCCAAAATTTCCTTGGTGACAGATTCCTTTTTGAATCTCTGTTGTCACAGGGTTGATGGTGAAGAAATAGTGTACGCACGTTAAAGAACAAAATAGCAATTTCTATCGTCTTGGCGGACCGGACGGGACTCGAACCCGCGACCTCCGCCGTGACAGGGCGGCATTCTAACCAACTGAACTACCGGTCCTCCAAGGCGATAGAAATATGTGATAAAACGAAGTTTACCCAAAATATATTACTCCATAGAACGTGAGTAGTGTAGCAAGAAGTACGCTTTTTTGCAAGAGATATAAGGGTCTTAGCCATTTTTCCACAGATTTGCCGGTAGACAAAAATCATGCCACGTGCTATACTGCTTGCAGAAGTCAAAAAAACAGGCTTCAAAAATACAAAAATAAAAAAATATGCAAAAACAAAATATATTCTTGCCGAAAGGCAAGGTGAATACGCACCCTATCAAAGGTCTTGCACGCCGACTTTTTATAAAAGGATGGCGCCAGAGTAATGCGATAAAAGCAAAACCTTTGTTTTGCCGATCTGATTTATTTTCACCAACCGCTGCCGGGAAGAGGTAAGTGGTTTTTTGTTGTATGGAATTTGACGCTTTACAACCGCATGATATAATGATCACCAGAATCGCCTTTTTTCTTGGGGTTTTGGAGTATACCGAAGGGCTACGGGAGCTATGGATGCAAACGGCGCTTAAAATGTCTGAAGAAGCAAAAACATCTTTTGCGCACATGCTGGAAGAACTGTTCATTTTACAGCTGATCGATCGTGTTCCCGAAGAACATCAGGACTATATTATTGCCCGCAAACAAGAAGAATTACACGAACAGCAGGAAATAACCGTGCAAACGCAGGTTATCATGCAACTGGAGAGACTTGCGCCAAAACTTGCTTCATAACTTTTAATCATTTTTTATGGCAGAACAACAAAAACCTACATCCGAGGAGATGGGTGAAAAATCACAAAACAATAAGGAGTTTTTTCAAGAGCTCCACTCACTCGAAGAAATGTTTGATAGTTTAGATGCTGATGCTGATGCCGAAAATATTGACCTATTATTAAAAGATTTGGTAGAGAAAGCGGGTAATCAAGGTATATACCTTACTGATCAAGAAGATAATGAACTCCTCCGTGTGCAAAATAAAATAGCAGCTCGAACAACAGTAAGCGGCGCACTTACGGAAGGATTGAATGAAGTAACTCATAAGGATGTAGCTGTTTCTGATGATGCATGGCCCGGCAATAGCTTAGGGGAGGCCCTAGCACAGGAGCTGAAAAAAACTAGAAAAATGCGCGCAACATCAAAAATTGATGACCAAGGGGAACAACCAGAATTCATTGAAGGCATAGAAAGTACTCATGCAACGGAAAATAAAGAAGAAAAATTTCCTGAAAATTTTGCAGATAAGCTTACTGAATTGAATGAGCTTTGTGTCAACCGTACTTCTTCTGTTGATGCTATGGATTTATATACTGACACGCAACGTATGTATGCGAGCATGACTCCTGAAGGAAGGGGTAAAAGGACAAAATATAAGACAGAGGATTTTGCACGTAGAGTTCAGGCATGTAAAAAAGATACGAAAAATTGGAAGCCTGAAGATTTTATAAAACTTCTCGCAAAGCACTATACAGCCGCAACATCGGTATATGAACAGCAACAGAGTGAAGAAAAGAGCAATGGCGACGTAACCAGCACACCACATGATGTTGCAGAAGCGACTGAACCAATTATAGCCAGGGAAGGAGTCGGTGCAGTAAGTTCGGCTTTAGAAACATCATCTACAATAATATCTTCGGAAAACGTTTTGAAAGAGGATCATCCAGAGGCTGCTACTCCGACAAATGATGGAGTAGAAAGTTCTGCAGAGCCGATAGGACTTAACGTAATACCGGATATTGAGCCAAAAGAGCTTTCTGGTTATCGTGAGGAGATGCTGGTAAGTTTATCGCGTACCATAGATAGGCATGGTGAGGTGCTTGCGGAGGCTGATGAGGCAGTTAAACAATACAAACGCGAACAGGCTGCGGAAATTATTTTGCAAACCAACCCAGCATTGCGGAGGCTTGCACAAGAAGACAACAATAATTTTGCCGTGTTGGTAAAAGAATTTTCCGATGCGTTCAGCAAGGATTCAGCATATGCCGATGAACGGCAGGAATTTGACGTTGCAGGACACAAGGTATATTTGGATGACCAAATGTATGTTGCGGCACTTGGTCAGGTACGCCAGCGCGAATTTGCTGCCCAAGTGTATGGAAATCGCCATCTTTGGCAGATATTGAAAGAACTTCCCGGCAATCTCTCTACCAAGGAAATTCCCGATGTGGAAGCCGAGGTACAATCTCGGCAGAGCAAGCGCATGAAGAAAGGAAAAAAAGCTGGACACTATGCCACTACCGCAAAAGTACAAAAAATGCAGCACGAGCTGCTGGCAGCGGAAACTGCTGATGCCATGGTGGTTCTCGCCAAAGAAGATGTGGCGGCACACGCATTGGACACTGTATTGGATGAGCGGATACGCTTTGAAGATATTCGGGCAAAGAACAGCAAGCTGGACAGTGCAACCATAAATTTTTTGCGGGACAATAAGACATCACTACGGCTTGGCGGGGTAGTGGTGGCTGCCGGGCTTGGCGCTGCAAGCGGCGGACTCTTGGCGGGAGCGGTTGCGGGCGGCGTGCGCATTGCGCATATGAGTGTCGGCATGGCCGCCGGTGGCGGTTCCAAAAAATTGTTGGACTGGGTTGAAGATAAATGGCTAAAGGAACGCGATGCAGAAAGAGCGCAAGCGATTATAGATAAAGCAAGAACCGAAATAAGCGGCATCATCCGTGAGTTTGGCGCTGATCAGAAAAATGTGGAAGACGCGCATACTCAAGAAGAAAAAGCCGCGGCATTGCAAAAGCGTCAACAGACACGTAACAGTCTGACAAAAGCGTTTGCCGCCGCGCAGCATAAACTCTCCATAGAAGATGCACGTAAACTGCACCGCGAAATAGGTGAAACACTCGCGGCTTCTACTGCGGGCATAGTTATGGGGATGCAAGCGGGGGCATTTGTGGATCAATTTTTCCCGCAAGCTCCGGAAGATCCCGCAATACCTACCTCTGCACCAGATTCTGTAATGCCGGAAACTGTGTCCGGTGAAACGACCGCACCGCATGAGGCTATAGCGCCTGAAGTCGCGCCAATGGAAACGGGTCCTGTGGCAAGTCCGGTTGAACAAACATCAAGCACCGTTCAAACAGCTCAAGCTATGCACGAAACTACAGAAGATTCTCCTGTGTCCGGTGAAACGACCGCACCGCATGAGGCTATAGCGCCTGAAGTCGCGCCAATGGAAACGGTGCAGTGGTTTGGTGAGGGAAATACCGTATGGGCGCAAGCGGATCATGTTCTCAAACAAGGTGCCTTTGATAATTTAATAAAAGTTGCACGCGCTTCGGGAGTGGATATGGATGAGGTGCATACATTCAATGACTTAACACCGGCACAGCAAACCTATATCATAGATTGGCTGAAGGACATGGTGGTGGCACATCCGGAAAATTTTGGCTTGCAAGCGGGAGCTGACGTGGAGCATGGATTTTCCAAGAGCATGCATCTGGATTTCACGAATGCATTGGAAGACCAAGGCGCAAATATTATGGCGCACATGCAGAAACTCTCACTGGACCAGCTTGCGAACATTCAGCACAATTTGGATATTGCACACCGGGCGGTAAGCGCGGGCATTCACTCTACATCGGAAAATCTGGGTCATCTTCTTGGCAATAACACTATGGAAGCATGGGTGGTAACGGGCGGTACCGAGGTAACGCAAGAACATTTTACGGCACTTGCCGCCTTACAGCAGAGTGGCATGATCACGGCTGATCAGTTTGCTCATTTAACGTCCGAGCAAATCAATAACTATCTGGCATTTACGGATGCGCATCAGGGATTAGCGGCGAGCCAGGAAAACATTGTGGCAATACTCAACGGTCAGGGCGATATCGCGCAGCATGTGGCGGAACATGCATCCTCTGCCGCCGTATCACCTCTGGAAAATGTTGAGGAGGTGCAGGTTTTCAAACCCGAAATTGAGAAGGTGGTAAGAGAAGCCATGCGACCAAAGCGTTGGTGGAATATCCCGGGAAAGGCGTTGGACAGGGTGAGTGGTGATTGGGAGCATAATTGGCAATTCTTTAAAGATCAGAACGTAGATGACCTATTGAAGAATCGGATAACTGGCCACGCGGGAGAATACGGTATACTTGAGGGTATGCACAAACGTGCGCTTCGGGAATTTATACATGTTGCATTGGGAAAAGGCATCATACAACCTACTGACAGTGGAACTCCGATGAAGGTCGGCGAAGCTATCCGGCAGATTGCGATCTATAATAGAACTCACTAATTTTTTTCCTATGCCAGCTACCACTCCACGCAGCCAAATTACTCATTTCTTCAAGATTCTTGGCTTTGATTATTTGCAGGATGTGAAGAAAAAGGACTTAGTCAAAAAAATGGGTGAACTTACCTACATGCGTTTTATGGTACGTATCTACGACAAGCTGTCGGCTGGAGAGCGCAAAGAGCTTACCGCGCTTTTCAAGAAAGATGCAAAGTGCGACAGGATAGCTCAATTTCTCTACATGCATATTTCTGATGTGGATAGGGTTTTGGCGGATGTCGTATTTGGCGTTCAGACTGATGTAAAAAACGATTTGGCATATATAACAAAAATCTAAACAAACACTATGGGATGAAGAAAATAAAACCCCCGCCCTAAAGGGCGGGGGTTTTATTTTGTATAGGGTAGCGTTATGCGCTTTTCACTTTTGCAACAATTGCTTTAAACACGGTTGGCTCATCGGCAGCGAGAGCTGCTAATACTTTTCTATCAAGTTCGCTATGTGATTTTTTCAGAGAATGGACAAACGTAGAATAGGTCATGCCTTCCTCGCGCACGGCGGCATTCAGGCGCACCTGCCACAGCGCGCGCATGGTGCGCTTTTTCTTGCGCCGGTCGCGCAACGCGTGCTGGCCGGCCTTTTTGACCGCGGTCTTGGCGGCGCGCACCAATTTTTTACGTCCCCATTTATAGCCTTTGGTTTTTGCAAGGAGGGATTTTCTTTTCTTTGTGCGGACAGTACCGCGTTTTACTCGGGGCATACTATGTTGAGGAAGTAACTTGTAGCTTGTAGCTTGTGGAACCCATTACGTATGATTTCAGGTTGTAAGCCGTAAGTCTCAAGACACTATTTAAGAATAAGGCAAAAGCTTTTTAATGTTTTTTTCATGAACTTTGGAAAGCGTTGAAACGCGGCGCTTGTTGGTTCCCGTTTTTCCGGTTTCACGAGCGTTAAAGTGGTCTTGTCCCGCGGTGCGCTTTTTCATTTTTCCCTTTTTGGTAATCTTGATGCGCTTCGCGATAGATTTATGGGTTTTCATCTTCATAGAGAATGCGCAAGTAAATTAAGCTGACGACTTATGGTCTTGCGCAGCATGTTGAGGCACTGCGTAAATAATGGCGAGGAGCTTGCCCCCCTGCTTGGTTACCTGTTGTTCTATTGCCACAGGAAATGACTGGTTAATACTCTCAATGAACTGGTTAACCTTTTCCTTGGCAAGATCGGTGTGCCGGTGCTCGCGGCCGCGAATGGTCATTTCTACCTTGACCTTGTCATTACCTTCCAGAAATTTTATTGCCGCTTTCTTGCGTACTTCCTTATCGTGCTCACCGATGCGGAACGTGAGCCGTATGGCTTTCACCTCAACTTGTTTTTCCTTCTGCTGAACGCGGGTTTTTTGCTTTCTCTTTTCTTCCTGATACTTAAAGCTGCCAAAATCCAAAAACTTTACGACTGGCGGTTGTGCCAGGGGAGAAACTTCCACCATATCATATCCCCGCTCGTGCGCAAGATTTCCCGCATCCTCGGTGCGCATGACACCAAGCGCCACGCCCTCTTCGTCAATCACCGAAACTTCAGGGGCGCGTATCTGGCGGTTGACTCGGTGCGTTTTTTCCGGAGCTTGCCTTTTATATCTTTTACGGTAAGTTCTGCGCATTATCTTGAAACATGAAAGTTAAAACCTGCCATAAACACGTTCTGCTTTCCGACCGCCTATCTCTTTACTGGCTGAACTGGTGGAGATGGTGGGAATCGAACCCACGTCTAGTAAGCATGATGCGAAGAGCCACTACATCTTATAGCCTGCCGTAGGTGCGTACGCTGTCGGCGGCAGACAACCTTGGCGGCGTACGAGTGCCTCTTATAAGTTTCGGATATTGCCTAAGAAGCCGAAGACCGTATCCTACATCGGGAATATGACACTCTGTTTCTCAACCCCGATAGTTAGAGGAGAGCGGCTCAAGCGATATTACGCGAAAGCTGGCGCAAAGTTCGGCATTGCAAAGCTATGCGCAAATGCAGTCCGTACTCTGCTGGCAAATGATTTTGCACTTATGAAGATGAAGCATGAGATTGACAAGCGTTGCTTCACGCTTGAAGATGCGCTTTTCGCAAAAAAACTTCCTATCAAATCCGATCATCCCCATAATAAGGTTATGTTAAGTTGGATGTTTCGCCCATACCCAACCCTACTATTTTCTCAAGGAAGCGGGTTTTTTAACGTGTTTGCAATGTGCCGTTTAACCTCTCTTTCCCGAATGGTGCGGCGCTTGTCGTACTTCTTTTTTCCCCGCGCTAAACCAAACGAAAGTTTCACAAGAGCGTGATGAGTATACACCTTTAAGGGTATCATTGTCAACCCCTTTTGGGAGAGCTTGCCGGTCAAGGATGTTATTTCTTTCTTTTGGAGCAAGAGTTTGCGCGATCGTGTCGGATTATAGGAGAGGTCTGTGCCGGCCGGTTTGTACCGTGCAATATGGGCATTAAGTAAATAAGGTTCCCATACGGTTTGCATCATGTGCTGCGAGCTATGCGGCGCGACTTTCTTTTTTCGCTTCATCCCCTTGGACGTGTGTTTGAAGATAACGTACGCTTCGGCGATCTTCATGCCGCCGTTCTTTGTGGATTTTACCTCGTGTCCCTCCAATACCAATCCCGCCTCGAAGGTTTCCAGGATCTCATACTCATATGATGCGCGTTTATTGAGTGCGAGTGTAGGCATAAAAAAGAGTACGAAATAAGAAATAAGGGAATGACTTCTGCATTTCTTGCTTTTTATAGTCTCTTGTCGTATACTAGACACACCATATCATATAAGGTTTTTTACGCAATATCCGCTATTTATGTTTGGAAAAAATACGCCGTCAGTGAATATCCAAATTTCCAATGTTACGCTCATGAAAGTGCTGCTCTTTGTGGCTGGTTTGGGCATGCTCTACATTATTGCAGATATTGTCGCATTGCTTTTTATAGCCATTGTGTTGGCCTCGGCAATTGAGCCAATGGTCTCATGGCTCTACAAGCGGGCAATTCCGCGTGTAGCGGGTGCGCTGATCATTTATATCGGTTTACTGGGCGTTGTGGCACTAATGTTCTCATTACTCATTCCTGCGGTGGCGAAAGAAGTAAGCCAGTTATCGCAAGAACTGCCTGCCATTCTTGACCGCTTTGACCAGGTTACTACGCAGCTCGTTGGTGTAGGCCAGCGGGGAGATATGGTTGTTTCATTTCAAGAATGGAGCAAGGCGCTTGGATCGGTTGGTGGTATGGCGATTACGAATGTCTTCCATGTGTTTATTAGCATATTCGGCGGCATCGCTTCGGCTATGCTCATCCTGGTGTTGAGTTTTTATATGGTCATAGATAAAGGCGCGATGCGTACTAGCTTGATCCAAATTATGCCGGATCGGTACCAGAAATACATTACCGACGTAACCGGTTGCATGCAGGACAAAATAGGGCAATGGCTCAAAGGGCAGGTGCTACTCATGTTGACGGTAGGGCTGCTCACGCTGGTAGCGTTGCTCACCTTGCATATTAAATATGCGCTCTTGCTCGCGCTTTTGGCAGGTATGTTTGAGATTGTGCCGGTTTTAGGGCCTATTTTTGCGGCTATTCCCGCTCTCTTTTTTGCGTCAACACAATCTCTTTTTGCGCTCGTTTCCGTACTGATTATCTATATCGTGGTGCAGCAAATAGAAAATCATCTGCTTGCACCAAAAATCATGCAAAAAGCCGTTGGATTCTCGCCGATTGTAACCATTGTCGTCTTACTCATAGGCGCAAAACTTGGCGGACAATCCGGCCATCATGTATTCGGGGCGTTGATTGCCATTCCGGTCGCAACAGCGGTGAATGTGCTCATTCAGGATTTCTTCGGTGGCAACAAAGAACTCAAAAGAATAGAAGAGAGTTCCACATAATATGCAAATGCCTCATGTGCAAGATCGCATGCAAAAACTGGTGTCGCTTGCCAAGCGGCGCGGTTTTATATTTCCCTCATCAGAGATCTACGGCGGCATCGCCAATACCTGGGACTACGGCCCTTTGGGGGTGGCATTGAAAAATAACGTTAAACAGCTCTGGTGGAATCGGTTTGTGCATGGGCGCAATGATATGGTGGGAATGGACGCGGCGATTTTTATGAATCCGCGGGTGTGGGAGGCGTCCGGACACGTTGCGAATTTTGCGGACGCGCGGGTGGACTGCAAAAAATGTAAATCGCGCTTTCGCGCGGATCATCTGGTGGAAGAGGCGACTGGCAAGAGCGTAGAGGGAAAAACTGCTGAAGATCTGACGCAGATAATCGGTGTTGAGCGTATTGTCTGCCCGTCGTGTGGGGCGCATGAGTTTACGGAGGCGCGCAATTTCAATCTCCTGTTTGAGACAAGTATCGGCAAAGTGGAAAAGGACAAGTCTATTGTGTATCTGCGCGGGGAGACCGCACAGGGCATGTTCGTGAATTTTAAGAATGTGCAACAGGCAATGCGCTTGCGTTTGCCTTTCGGCATGGGACAGATCGGCAAAGCGTTCCGCAATGAAATTACCCCGGGAAATTTTACCTTCCGCACGCTGGAGTTTGAGCAGATGGAGATTGAGTATTTTATCAGCCCGCGGGACGATTGGGGAAAAATATTTGCTCTATGGGAAAAAGAAATGGCAGCATGGCTTGCGGATTTAGGTATCAGTAAAAAAAATATCCGCGTTCGTGAACATGCGCAGGAGGAGCTTTCCCACTACTCCAAAAAAACCATTGATTTTGAATATGCGTTTCCGTTCGGATGGAAAGAACTTTACGGTTTGGCATATCGTACGGATTTTGATTTGCAGAACCACATGCGGGAGAGCGGCGAGGATTTGCGCTACACGGATCCCGATACGCAGGAGAAGTATGTACCGCACGTAGTTGAGCCGACCTTTGGTGTTGATCGCACGATACTTATGCTGCTACTGGAAGCGTATGTGGAAATTGAAGGTGGGCGGACAACGACGACGGAGAGCGTGAAAGAAGAGGAGGTGGTGTTACGGCTAGACAAGCGTGTGGCACCCGTGAAAGTAGCTGTCTTGCCGTTGTCCAAAAAAGAGCCGCTTGCGCAAAAAGCTCGGGAGCTGGCACAAATGCTGCGCGGATATTTGGCGGTGCAGTACGACGAGACGGGATCTATCGGCAAGCGCTATCGCCGACAGGACGAGATTGGCACACCCTACTGCGTTACCGTGGATTTTGATTCACTGGAGGATGATAAAGTCACGGTACGTGATCGGGATACGATGGCGCAGGAACGAGTAGCAATTGAAGATACAAAAAATTATTTTAAGGAAAATTTTGGGATGTTCCACTAAATTTGGTTGATGGCAAGTAAAGAAAAGTTGCTCTTTTTCAAACCAAATTAGTGTTTTCGTGTCATAGTTCGCGTGTATGGCTACACAACACGCGAAATCTCCCTGTTGCCGAGGGAGTATAAATCGTTTCGGCAAGCGGCGGTACCGGATACGAAGTAGCAATCTTCGCGACAAGATACTTGAAGCAACGAGAGTAATCCTGGGTTCTCGAAATGATCGTGTTCTCCAGCAGGATAGAAGAAACATCCTAACACTCATTAACCGTCCTGTCTGTCCACCGTATATTCGCAAACAAGCCTTGGAATTTCTGGAGCTTGAGCAAGACTTTCAAACATATCTGCGCTATCCGAGTCTGCGCTTGCCGACAACCACGAGCGCCATTGAATCAACTGGAGAATGGTACGCCGGACAACAAGAACGGCGCGCACACTGCAATCTGCAGCGCTTAGAGCCACTGTTTTTCTCCGCTTAAAAAGATACGTAATTTGCAATGGAAACATCAACTGAATTAAATAGATGATCCCAAACATTTCTTTAGACACCTCGCACTATGTACAAAAAACTCATTCTCAAAAACGGCACGCGGGTGCTGCTTGTGCCGCGGGAAGACACGGCAGCACTAACCGTACTCGCACTCTACAAAGTTGGCTCTCGCTACGAATCAAAATCCTTAAATGGTGTTTCGCACTTTTTGGAGCATCTCATGTTCAAGGGTACCGAACGTCGTCCGAATACGCTTGCCATATCCAAAGAGCTGGACAGCGTGGGTGCGGAGTACAACGCATTTACCGGAAAGGACCACACGGGCTACTACATCAAGATAGCGGCGGAAAAAGCGGACTTGGCTATGGACATGCTGTCGGATATGTTGCACCATTCCAAGTTTGATGCAAAGGAACTTAACCGCGAACGGGGTGTCATTAAGGAGGAAATTCGCATGTACGAAGACAATCCGCTCATGTACATTGATGATATCTTTGAGAGTGCGTTGTATCGGGGGTCAACACTTGGCTGGAACATTGCGGGATCGGAAAAGACCGTGGATACCATGCCACGCGAAAGAATGCTTGCCTATAAGAACGAATTTTACCGACCGGAAAATGCGGTTGTGGCATTGGGTGGTAAGATACCTGATGATATTGGAGAACGTATGGAAATATATTTTGGTATCGCAAAAAAGTCCGGCAAGCGTCATCGTTCGCCGTTCTATAGAAACTTTAGGGTTACACAAAAATCACCTCACGTAGTTCTCTTGTATCGCGATGTCAATCAAACGCAAATTATGCTCGGCTGGCCTGCGTTCAAAAATACCGATCCCAAGTATCCGGCATTGCAATTATTGAGTACGGTGGTTGGCGGTAATATGAGTTCACGGTTGTTTATCCGCGTGCGCGAACGTAAAGGGTTGTGCTACATGATTCGTGCGACTGCCGGCGCCTACGAAGACACGGGAAGTTTTGAAGTACAGGCGGGACTGGACAGTGCGCGGGTATTTCCCGCACTAGAGCTTATTTTGAAGGAACTCTACGCAATTGCGGATAAAGGCATTACTGCGGCGGAGCTTAAAAAGGCACAACAATACTACGCGGGGAAAACCGTATTGGCTCTGGAAGATTCTTCAGCTTTGGCGCAATGGTTTGCTAATCAGGAACTCCTTACGGGGAAAGTACTCACGCCAGAGCAAAAAATGAAGCAGTTGGAAAAAGTGACCCTTGCGGATGTACAAGCGGTTGCGAAAAAAGTTATGCATCCATCCCGTTTAACTCTTGCCGCAATTGGACCATTCAAAGATAAAAAACCGTTTGAGGAATTGGTTGCTACCGCATAATGATGTTTTTTTCTTCTCACAACAAAAAATCCTTAGAAATATTCCTAAGGATTTTTTGGTTGCGGGGGAGGGATTTGAACCCTCGACCTTCTGGTTATGAGCCAGACGAGCTGCCAGACTGCTCTACCCCGCGTCGTTGACAAATTGATATTTCACCCGTATGCTGTAGCGGTAACTAGTCTAACATACGACATAAGATTTAGCAAGAGTAAGCGCGTGAAATTACAAGCAACAATATTTACTGCCAGATTTTCACTCCCGCTCTTAGTTTTTTGGCAGGGTAGCTCAGTTGGTAGAGCAGAGGACTCATAAGCCTTTGGTCGCGGGTTCAAGTCCCGCCCCTGCCACCAGAACAGAACTTAACGA
>PEYJ01000041.1:16595-16782 GCA_002774425.1 Parcubacteria group bacterium CG08_land_8_20_14_0_20_48_21
AAAATGTTCCTTGCTCTTTTGATTTTCGCGGGGGTAAATTTTTCTAAAATGGAAAGGACATTTTTCTTTTTGGGGTTCTGCCCTCCAAGTATTCGGGCAGTGTGGCGGAACAATGCGGACGAAGTTTTGGCAAAACTATTTTTTGGGGAAAGGATTTGCCAAAACTTCGGCTCATTTGTTTTTGAAT
>PEYJ01000041.1:16827-38953 GCA_002774425.1 Parcubacteria group bacterium CG08_land_8_20_14_0_20_48_21
GCTCCTCTTTTTGTTTTTGAAAAATTGGGGGCGGACATATATGCATTATACTGCACTCTTGCAAAACAATGCAAGTTTTTTTATTATGTATCTATGACATCAGGCAAAAAACTTGGGGAAAACCTAAGAAATGGCGTTTGAAGAAGAATATGTCGCAAGGAGACCTTGCGACTGCTTTGAGTGTTGATCGAGCGTATATCAGCAACATTGAAAATGGTCGTATGAACCCTACTCTTTCCACTTTGGAAAAAATCGCTGGGGCTTTGGGAATTTCCAGTAGCGAACTTTTGAAATAAATTTATGAAATTTTTTAGAAACAAAATTGTCAAAAAGTTTTTGCCCACTATTGGTTGTCTTTTGTTAATTTTTATCGTATGGCAAGGATTAAAGAGGGTGCCCATGGAGGGAGATTGGCAGGAACAGTTAGGAGTCATTTCTAGTGCGGAATTCAATGGCGATTCAGTTATGGTAAAAAATGTACGGAACTTCCGGTATTTTCCAACGGAGAAAGACATGCATCCGGCCTATTACGATAAGACATACGATCTCAATCAAATAAAAAAGGTGTGGTATGTGACAGAGCCGTTTAATGAAAATCAATCGGCCGCTCACACATTTGTTTCTTTTGAGTTTAACAATGGAGACTTTTTAGCTATAAGCATTGAAGCACGTAAAACTAAGGATCAGATTTACAGTATTTGGAAGGGCATGCTACGAACTTATCCACTTGTTTATATTGCTGCAGACGAGAGAGACGTTTTGCTTTTGCGTGCAAACATACGAAAAGACCGAGTTTATGTTTATCCGGTAAAATTAGAAAAGCCAGAAAATGGGAGATTAATCTTGGTAGATATGCTCACAAGAATGAATGAGTTAGTGTCTACTAAACCAGCTTGGTATAACACTCTTTTTGCAAATTGCACCTCAAGCATTGCCAAGCATGTAAATAAAATCACCCCGGGTCGCATTTCTATATTTTCTTGGCAGTTATGGTTGACTGCTTCAGCCGATGAACTGGCTCTAGAGCATAGACTTATAGACACTGATCTTCCCATTGAACAAGCTAGAGAAAAATACTCTGTAAACGAGGATTCCGAACGAGTGGGAGATATCCCTAATTATTCAACGCAGATTAGAAATTTTAAAGATTAATATATGGATTACTCTCGTGTTATAACTGAAATTTTTAGTCAATTCACCGGGCCAAAATTTTTAATCAAGCTTTGGAATGGTAAAATCTATGAATACGGCAGTGGTGAAACTGCATCATTCACTCTAGTTATAAATGATGAAAACACAGCTCGACGACTACTTGCCCAAGGTTCACTGGGATTTGGAGAGTCTTACATGGAGGGAAAATTAGATATTGAGGGGGACATAGAAGCGTATTTAAAGATGAGACATCAGTTCAAACATGTGCGGAAATCGATCCGGCTAGCTTTTGCAACTTTTCTTGCAAAAAGGAGTATGCCAAAAGATAGAAAAGATCAAATTGCGTATCACTATGACATTGGGAACGATTTTTTCCAGATGTTATTGGACCCACAAACGATGTCGTATTCATCTGGACTTTACGGAACAGCTTCTGAAGATTTGGGTGTAGCACAGGAAAGGAAGATAAAATTTCTAGCGTCTTGGCTTGATCTCAAGGAGAATTCATCCGTTCTCGATCTTGGTTGTGGCTGGGGTGGTTTTGCTGCCTATGCTGCAGAAATTTGCAAATGGAATATAACAGGCTATTCATTAAGCAATGAGCAACTTGATTATTACCACAATCTTATTAGCGAAAAAGGGTTAGATAAAAAAGTGAGACTTGAATATAGGGATATGCTCAATAAATTACCGTCTATTACATACGATGGAATTATTATGCTCGAATCGATTGAACATGTTGGGCGAGATAGATTAAAGCCATTTTTTGCTGAACTCTCTAAAGTCTTAAAACCTAACGGCCATCTCGTTTTGCAGCTTACTGGACGTTATGTTTCAAAAAGAGTAGACAAATGGACACTTAAATATGTATTTCCGGGTGGCTATTTACCGGCAAAAGACGAATTAATGCAAGCGACTGAAGAAGCCGGGCTTGTTTGGGAAGATTTTAGAGACGATACTCCTGATTATATAAAAACAATGTCGGTGTGGATTCAAAATCTTGAGGCAAATAAGGAAAAAATAGAAAAGAAATTTGGATCATCATTTTATAGACTATGGTACTTATGGATGCATGGAGCAAAAGTAAATTTTGAGACTAAATCTATGAGTCTGTTTAGGGTGAAAATAAAAAAACCAAACAGATCCTAGTCTATTCATTTTAAAATAATAATGGTATTATCTAATATAATATTATGGTAAATAAACAACTTTTTGATTACATTAGCCAACAAATGAAATTAGGAGCTAGTAAAGAGATTATTAGGTCATCTCTTATGTCTCAGAATTGGTCAGAGCAAGATGTAAATGAAGGATTTACGGTCGTTGAAAAATCTAACGTAGCACCTACACCCTCAATGCCAATTACACCTCAAGTCGTACCAAATATGTCTACACCCCACTCAGGAAATTTTACCAGTCTTTGGGCCAAAGGCATACCAAGAACCAATAAGGTCTTCATGATTATTTCTCTATTGAAATGGCGTAATCTTTCAGCCCGCCTGTCATTGGGTAAGCTCCCATTAATCTAAAAAAAGTTCCTCCATATATCCACGCCTTCCAACCCATCTCTTGATAGAAATTTTTTTCTCGAGATCCGAATATAAAAGGAATATGTCGAGAAAAGAATGGAAAACAGGCTGATAAAAGTACTGGGTCCAAATGATTTATATGATTACTCGCAAGTATCATGTTCCCACCATTAAGTTCTGTATTTTCGAGACCCTTAATCTCCATTTTGGCAAATAAAAACATAACTAGTCTTACGGGAGCCCATGAGAGGTGTTGAAAAAAGGTCGGCATGAGCATAAGTGTTTGCGTTTTCATATATATAAATATAGCATGTAAGTACTGCTATAGAATAATATTAATCTGTGTAGTATAATTAAAATGGTCGAATAAGTTTAATAAAATTAAAAATCCTTAATTAATAATTATGAACACTCAAGTCGCGTTGTATTTTGTCAGTAATGTGTTGGCAACTTTGATCGTTGGCGGCAAATTTGCCACAAAAAGCGAAAAAGGTTTTAAGACCTTTGGCATAGCACTAATCATAGATGCTTTGGCTTTTGCTCTATGGACCGTTGGTTATCTTAATCAGACAATTCTGCTTGTAATGGTTACCGCGGGTGCGATTGCATTATTGGTATCGTTTCTTTTCTTTTTCAGGGCTTCGCTACATGAAGTATCGTCACAAACAAGGATGGGGCTTACTATCCTAGGCACAGTTGCTCTTCTTGCGATTTTTATTGTTGGCAGATATTCTCCAAATTATGCCTTCATTTCACCAGAAGGGTTTCTCTTCTTCAACTTAACCCCGTTTGTTCAGATGTTGTATATCTTTGCACTGATTATCGCAGCTGTTCCAGCTATGAATTTCGTGGCATCAAAATTTAACGGGGGATACTCTGCCCTTGTTCGCTATGGATTTCTGGTGCAAGTGGCTGGAGGTATAATGCTTATCACTAGCACAGATGTCAACACTCTTTATGCTGCCGGTTGGATCATAGGCATTGTAAATCTTATCTTGTGGGTAACTCTCTTGTTTAGCAAAAAAGCCTGGCAGGGTATAAATTAAGTGAGATTTACACATGGTCAATGTGATTGCCGGTGTTTTGCACATCGGATTGTTTTGTTATGAAAATACTACTTACAGGAATAAATGGGAACCTTGGGCAAGAACTCTCAGATTGGTTTGTTCATCATAACGTTGAGGTAATTCCCTGTGTGAGGTCGGGGCGCAAAGAAGAAATACTCAGACATTTCCCAAAAGTTATAATAGCGGATCTCACCTCAGAGGATATTTCGTTTTCTGAAAATATTGATTGCATTGTTCATTGTGCAGGTGTTGTGCATTTTCAAAAAGCGGGTAATCAAAATGAATCTATGATGCGTAAGATTGTTGGTTTTGCTAAATCAAAAAAAAATCCCGTATATCATGTTAGTACAGCGTTCGTTTATAGACCGGACGGGAGTACGAATTTTCATAATTCATATGAGGCCGATAAATATAATGCGGAGCGTGTTCTTCTTGAATCCGGCATACCCAATGCCATATTTCGTCCATCTGTCCTTGTGGGGAGCAGTAAAGATGGTTCAATCAGAAATCTAAGTGGCTACTATTCGATTGCAGAAGCATTTTTGGGTGCAATTGTGATGGCACAAGCAAACAAAAGAATTATACGATTTCCAAAAATGACTGGGGAGTCAAATATCGTACCTATCGATATTGCTGCCGCTGTGATTGGTTGTAAAATTCTCGAAGGGCAACGAGGAACCGTGTATGTAACGAATCCGAATCCACCATCTTCGATGTGGACACTCGATGAAACCCTTGATTTCTTTCGCGTTAGCGGAGATATTCAGATTGTCGACATTACGTTTGAAGAATTTGGTACTCTTGATCTTACCCCTGAAGAAGATCGCTTGTATAAATTTTCCAAGCATTTCAATCCATATTGGTCCACGAAGTTCACTTTTCCAGAGACTGCGTGTCCAAATTTTGAAATTAATCATGCGTATATGGTCAAGATCCTAAATTATTTTCAGAAAATAAAAAATACTCATGCATGAAGATGTTATTTATTACAGTCAGTGTTGGGAGGATCCTTTAGTCGTTCTAAGGGCGCTTTCAATAAACTCAAATGATGAAGTCTTATCTATTACTTCCGGAGGTGATAACAGTCTTGCGATACTCAGTGCGGGGGCTTCTCGAGTTACATCGATTGATATAAACCCCGCACAGAATTACCTCCTAGAGCTGAAGTATAAGGCGACCCAAACACTTTCTTATGATGAATATCTGGAATTTCTAGGGATTAGAGATTCGGGGAGAAGGATATATTTTTTTGAAAAGATAAGACCAGAACTTTCAAAACAAGCTCGAGATTGGTGGTTAGACCATAAGGAATTGATTCCGGTGGGAATTATACATTGCGGACGATTTGATAAATATGTGCGATTCTTCGCACGATATGTCATACCACTTATCCATAGGAGACAGACTATCCAAAATTTCTTGGCGACAGTGAGCATGGAAGATCAGTGGAGATTTTATAATGAGGCATGGAATTCTCGCTTGTGGAAATTTATGTTTGGATTCGCCACAAAAAAACAATCATTGACGAGAGCCCGACATGGTGGAATGTTCGCACAGGCAGATAATACGCCAACATCTGGGGAATATGTAAGACGCATGGAGAAAAACATCGCCTCTGTACCGATCCGTGACAATTATTTTATGCATTATAGTTTGAATGGAAACTATTTATCGTACCTACCTTTTTCTATGCAGGAGGAAAATTATAAAAAATTGAGAGAGATATGTATTAAAGATAATTCCAGACTTGTGTGTGTATCTGAAAATATTCTCACATATTTACGAACAGTTTCAGACAATACCCTTACAAAATTCAATCTGTCTGACATTTTTGAAGCGCTTTCTTTGGAAAAGAATAACAAGATATGGGACGAGATTGTGCGCACGGCAAAATCAGGAGCAAGGGTCGTATATTGGAATAACTTAGTCAAAAGAACTTATCCTGAATACTTATCAAAATACATAAAATCTGACGAGATATTACAGGATGAGCTAAGAAAACAAGATAGAGTATATTTCTATGATAAGGTCTATACACACACAATAATTAAATGATTAGATCGATTACACACATTTCAAGGCGATTTTATGCTTATCAAAATGAGCGATTTCCACTTGTCTTATTGTCTCTGAGTCTATTTCCAGTAACACTTAGCTCAGCCGCTGTTGTTTCGAAATTTACGATTATGGGTATCGTCCTAGGCTTCATTGCCTCACTTGCATATATTTTTCATATTCGAGTAAACGATGAAGAGCGAGACTTCGAGCATGATACGGCTCATCATTCGACGCGACCTTTGCAACGAGGCATCATCACATTAAATGAGCTCAAGATCATAAATGCTACTGCAATCTTTCTAGTGGCCTTAATTGCTATTTTGTCCGGACTAGAAGCCACTTTCATAGCCCTGATCATGATTATTTATTCATACTTTGCTAGGCATGACTTTTTCTATAGAGAAAAGATTCGCAGACATTTTTTTATATACAACTTAGTCCATATCATACAGATTCTTTTATTGCAGATATTCGTTTATGCGGTAATTGCCAACAGGATTCAATTTACCGAACTTCTTTTAGCTCACTTTCTCTTTACACTGACTGGCACAGCTATATTTGAGTTTGTTCGTAAGTTGAAAATACCAGGTGAAGATGGTACTGGAATGGATACATACACACATCATCTCGGATTTAATAAATCCATGACAGTTTATTCCGTTCTGATTCTTCTAAATACAATATTATTCTTTTTTATCTCTGAAATGATTCGTCCTGGTATTATGATTTGGATATATTCTTCTATTGCTGTAATGGTTGTTGGGTGCAGTATATGGGTTCACTGGATAAAAAAAGTTGGTGCGACAGACAAACTTATGCAAGGTATTTTTCTTCTGGTATATGCTGCATATAATGTGAGTATTTACGTTTTTATTCATTAATATGGAAATAGGTGGCAAAGCAAAATCTCTTAAAATATTGACTAAGGCGGGATTCAACGTTCCGCGGTTTATTTCGTACGACGGGCAGTCTCCTCTATTGTCATCAATCTTAGACTCCAATTTTTGCGGTATTGAATACTTTGCTGTACGATCATCTGCATTTGGCGAAGATTCTGCAAATAAATCGTTTGCGGGACAATTTTATTCCGCTATTGGCGTGAAGAGAAAGGATATACCACGTGAAATTGAAAAGGTCCTATCCTCCTATAAAGGCCGTGAGGGTTCAGTCATTATCCAAGAGTTCCTTCCGTGCGAATCGTCAGGAGTCATGTTCACTGAGGTAGATTCCAATAAGATTGTTATTAACTCGACTCTTGGCTTATGTTCAACAGTAGTCAATGGTGAAGCCTGTGATGAATATATCGCTGATAAGTCCGGATTAATTATTAAAAAGAAGATTCGCGAGAAAAACGCACTCTTTTTTCAGTACGGTTCTTGTATTCAAGTAAAGAAAGCTGGCGAGTCGCTCTCGTTCCAACAAATTAAACAGCTTGCACGGATTGCGATAAAAATACAGAAGTTATTCGGGGTACCACAAGATATTGAATGGGCATTTAAAGATGGAAGATTGTTCATTCTCCAGTCACGTCCAATAACCAAGGCACCTATAATTACTGAAACCGAATATTATGACAGTGCAAATATTGCAGAAAGCTACTCCGGCATTGTCTTACCGCTTACATTCTCATTTGCGGAAATGGTATATTCTTGCGTTTATAAAGATCTTCTTCGTAAATCAGGTGTCCCTCAAAAAAAATTAGAAAAACATTCAAGCATTTTCGATAATCTGCTGGGCACTTTCTATGGGCGCATGTATTACAACATGAATAATTGGTACAGAATGGCAGAATTTGTGCCGGGATATCGACGGAATAAACAAAATTTCGAATCGATGATAACAAGTAATATAAAGGCTGAAATAGGAAAGATAATAAGTCCTTCGATTGTATTGCGCATCGTTTATCCATTCCTTATCGGATTTAAGGTTCTCACATATGGCATTACATCGCGCTATTTTAAATCTAGCGTCATTAAAGAACTCAATTCATTGCGTCGGAATGATTTCAACTATCTTTCTTATGACGAATGCATAAAATCATTTGATGAAATTAATAATAAACTATTAAGGAAGTGGTATGTAACAATCGAAAATGATTTCTTCGTTATGACCTATCTGGGTTTGCTTAAAAAAATGCTTAGTGACACCGAGATTCAGCGTGTGCTTACATTTTCGAGCAAAGCTACAGAGCAAGTGGATGCTCTGGCGTCGCTTAGTCAAAAAATGACTAAAGTCGATACCTTATGGAGTGCTGTACAAGAAGGAGATGTTAAAATATTTGATAGCGAGATCTTGAATCACAATGGCATCAAATCAGAGTTAGAAACATATATGTACACATTCGGAGGAAGGTTTGCGAATGAGCTCAAGCTTGAGTCTAAAGGTATCGATGAAGACAGTTCAAAGCTGCTCTCTGTTTTAAAACTGTATCATTCATATGGAACACGTGTTCTTGCCGATAAACAATCAGCAGATAAACCTCTTTCACTGGGTCTCAAAAAAAGGTTTATTTTAAATAAATTTAAGAAATATGCGTCACAGCGTGAAGAATTTCGTCTTTTAAGATCAAATACTTTTTCGATGGCACGTAAGTTGTTTCGCCGAATTGGAAATATTTTCGCAACGGAAAACATATTGAATTCCACCGACGATATATTTTATTTGACCCTAGAGGAAATATTGAACAAAAATATTTTTATTAGTGAATACAAGAGTCTAGTTGAACAGAGAAAAGACGAATATAAATCTTACAGTAACATTACTCCACCATCTCATTTTTCTACATCCAATAGACAAGCTCCTAATGCGGTTTCACCAAACCGGCAAACTGGAGCGAATATTTCAGGACAGCCCACTTCATCAGGAAAGATTACAGGAAGAATTCGAGTATTCCGTGAATTTTTCATACCTTCACAAATCGATTTCGATATTCTCGTGACCTCTCATACGGATCCAGGTTGGACTCCGTTAATAGCTTTGTCAAAAGGGCTTATCATTGAACATGGCGGTATTCTATCTCATGCTTCTATCGTCGCACGTGAATTAGGAATACCTACAGTTATCGGAGTGGGAAATGCGATGACCTTCTTAAAAGATGGTGACATCGTCGAGCTGGATGGTACCAATGGTATAATCAAAGTACAAAAACATGAGAATAGATAAATTAGCCACAAATACAATATCCGAAGACCTACCAAAACTGTTAGAGAGTAAGTACGGTGGGCATAAGCATTTTGAGTACTTTATGAGTGACATGGAAAGGTCTAGGCTTTTTTGTTGTGAAAATGATAATACATCCACACAATCATTCGCTGGGTATAATGGAGACAAGCTCATTGCCCATGTATCGCTGATCAAGAATAAACGTCTAAGCCGGTTCGAAGCCTTTTTTGGATTTATAGAGTTTCCTGACGATACCGAATCTTTTAATCTGCTGTGGGATTCGCTCGTAAATGAAGCATGTTCACTAGGTATTTCTATTTTGAAGGGGCCGGTCAATGGAAGCGTGTGGCATCAATACAGATGTGTAACGAAAAGCGATGGCACTGAACCGTTTACCGCGGAGCCTATTTGTGAACCGTATTACTTCACGCATCTAGTCTCAAAGAAACCTTCAGCTGAAATACAATATTATTCTGCATACAGAGAGCCGTTCGATATTGTTCTTAGGTTGATAGATCGCAAAGCTCTCGAAAAAATGTCCGGTCTTGGTTTTACTATGAATGAAATAAAGGATATGACACCAGAATTGCTTCAAACAATAGCAAAAATTTCTCGATCAGTATTTTCTCAAAATTGGGGTTATACAGAACTTGATGAAAAAGAGTTTATTCAGTTGTATTCTTTGAATAAAATGTCAGCCCATTTGAATTCTTTATATGCCTTGTACAGAGGTGGTGAAATGATCGGATTTTGTAGTACATCAGAAGAAGACAAGAAAACACTTATATTAAAAACAATTTGCATCCTACCGAAATATCAAGGCCTTGATCTTGGTAATGCTCTTGCTTACAAAATCCATCAGGACGCAAAGGAACGAGGATATACAAGAATGATCTATGCCCTTATGCGTGAAGGCAATAGTATAAAGAATTTTCCAAAAGAAGAAGCGGTGATATTTCGTCATTATGCAGCACTTGAATTTAAAATATGAAATTAACATTACTTATACTAACATCAGCATCTTTCATTTTAGGAGCCGAATTTCTAAAAAGGAAATTTTCACTTCCCTCTGCTTTTACAAGGCGAGCTATACATATCGGTACCGCAATTGTTGCAGGCGTAGCACCAATCTTTGTAACTAAAGGAGAAATTTTTTGGGTGAGTATTATTTTCGCTATAATTCTATTCATTGGACGTGCTTATCATTTATTTTCCGCAATCCATTCTGTCGAACGTTATACATTTGGAGAAGTATATCTACCTTTGGGCGTGGCTTTTACTGCATTATTTTTCTTACCTCAAAATATACAGGCATTTCAATTTGGAATTTTTATAATGGGAATATCTGATGCAATTGGAGGACTAGTTGGAGAGAAATTCGGCAAACATCCCCTTAGTATATTTGGAAATAAAAAAACCATGGAAGGTTCTTTGGCTTTTTTTGTGGTTAGTCTAGTACTGACGGCTATATTTGTTCCACTAATTAGCTATAAACTTATTCTTGTACCTGCCATACTCACTTTAGTGGAACTTTGTTTTGTATATGGTCTAGACAATTTAGTCTTGCCAATCGTTGGTGCGTATTTGATTCAAATGCTTGTGTAAAGGGAGTTCCGCTCGCACCCCTCTCGTCCTCTGCGAGCGGGCTTGCGCGCGAACGGGAGGGTGGGTCAAGCACATTTGTATTTGAGCCTCGGACATTTCCGCTAGGGCGTCCATGACTAAAGGATGAGCGCCGCCGTAATCATGCAATACAGAAGTTTAATAGCGAAAGCGACACCACGCACAGCTGATATGAAAACGAGAAAGGGGGTTGTGCGAGGGCGGACTCTGAAGGCACGTTAAACGAAGCCTCAAAGCTCTAAATGACCACGAGACGAATGAAAGCACTGAATACTCTAGCAAACCACTGCGAGGAGGAGACCGAAGCTGGGGGAAGGATTCCTTCCTTCCCCCAAACAGCATGGAGCCCGAGCCTCCCGCCCGCAGGCGGGCAAAGGCGAGGAGAAGCGCCAAACCTAGACATCTAGGCGCGAGTAGCCCTAGCGGAAATGTCCGAGGCGGATGCCGAGGATGGACTCCGTAGTCATAGGACAAACACTAGCAGAGAAATGATCGAGACAATATTGAATTTGCGTTTTCTGTTTTATGTCCGCCCCCAATTTTTCAAAAACAAAAAGAGGAGCAAATGGAAAATTCCTCCCCAAGTTATTAGCATAACCTGAAATAAGTAGCCGGACCCCGTTTGAAAATATGATCTATCATGAACAACAAACCATGCCGCGAGGCGAATACATGCCATGCATAGATATTGAGGACGTTGAAGAGGCTTTGGTATTTATTCGGGATCTTTTTGCACAAGGTGAACGACCAAAAATTACCGTTCCGAAAAAATATGCCGATACTTTGCAGTTTGGATTACGGGAGCATGCTTCATGGGTACCCGGTTTTAATCTCATTGCGGCAACATTCGGTAGAAATGATGTTTTTACCAAAAAAGGAGAGGAAAGAATTTGTGTGGAGGCTGCCAGTATTATAGCTGATCAAATACAGCCGCGTTTTACCGGTCCTGACAAACATTTTCACGGAGTAGTCATACTTAAAGGACCTATACCACCCGAAGCATTGCGCCCCGTACAATTTGAGGAAATATAAAAAATCTTCGCGAATCAAAGTTTTTTCATTTTTCTCCTTGCACTACAACTTCAAACTGTCCGCGTCAATTTCTACCCAGTCATTTTGCTCATCGCTCCACGTATAGACCATAAGTTTTTCTACCCGTTCATCGGAACTGTAGACATAGTCTATCGCCGTTTCAGATCCTATCCTCCGCGAGTACGTCGTTTTTTTATCTACGACCACGGGCTTGGAAACATATTCCAAGCGCATGCGACCCATCGGCCCCTGAAACTCCACAAAATCCAGCTCAATACCGCCCTGTGCATCCTCGTGTTCATGACCTTCGTCTTCCACTTCAAAATTTTCGCGGATCATGCCCAAGGTAGCTTTCCATTTTTGTTGGTCCATACTGATAGTTGGTAGGAAATAAATTGCAGTTTATAGACCTTGATGCCAGTATAGCATGGAAAGAAAATAATTCCAGTACGCGGCATGAACGTGCTATGCTATACTCCAACGTATAAAAAATTACTCCCGCGTCTTGCCCATCCTGCCCATAAGCAGGTTAATCAGGGAGGTATGCTATGGAGCACGATATTATATTGGTTGATAAAAACGATAACCAGATCTGCACGGGAGAAAAAATCTCCGTGCATAAAGCCGGTAAACTCCATCGCTGTTTTTCCATTTTCATTTTTAACACACACGGGAAAATGATGATGCAAAAACGTGCGGCGCGCAAGTACCACTCGGGCGGGCTTTGGACCAATACGTGCTGCGGACATCCGCGTCCGGGGGAGGATACGCTACACGCTGCGCACACTCGCCTGCAAGAAGAGATGGGCTTTGACTGTGAGCTGAAAGAGGTGTTGACGTTCACCTATAAAAAAGCATTTGCCAATAGTTTGACCGAACACGAATTTGATCATGTGCTTATCGGCACGTTTGATGGTGAGCCGAACCCAAATCCGAAAGAAGCAGATGGTTGGAAATGGATAACCCCGAATGAACTTACCAAAGATATGCAGCAACATCCTGAAAACTACACCTATTGGTTTAGCATCGTGCTTGAGAAAGTACTTATCGCAAAACAATGATGAAGCACAAACCCCCTGAACAGCGTTCAAGGGGTTTGTGGTACCGGGAGAGGGGGTCGAACCCTCATGGACAGAGTCCACACGATTTTGAGTCGTGCGCGTCTACCAGTTCCGCCATCCCGGCATAAACATTCTGTGTATAGCAGCGTGAGCATGGCTAGTGTACTCAATATTTCTTACATTGTCAAAGCCCCTCATTCGTTGTATACTTAGCAGAGAAGTTTAGCAAATTACGTTAAGGAAGAGTGTTATTTATTGCACCTATGTCACGTGTCATCGCGGTAGTCAATCAAAAGGGAGGTGTGGGCAAAACCACAACCGCGGTGAACATTGGCGCGTATCTGGCGCAGCTCGGAAAATATGTGCTGCTGGTGGATATAGACCCCCAAGCAAATGCAACAAGCGGTTTAGGGGTTGATCATCGCAATGTGGCTAGCGGCATCTACGAAGCGATAATGGGTGGTGGTAATATTCGCGAGCATATAGTAACGACATCTGTTGCAGGCTATGCGCTCATACCCGCAACCCCATCGCTTGCGGGAGCAAATGTGGAACTCGTATCGGTGGAGGATAGGGAATTTCGCTTGCACAAGACGCTCAATGAGGTGCGCAATGACTACGACTACGTCATTATTGACTGTCCGCCGTCGCTCGGTTTGCTCACCATCAACGGACTTGTGGCAGCTGACACCGTACTCATACCCGTCCAGTCGGAATACTATGCGCTGGAGGGCTTGGGGCAGCTCTTGGAAACGGTAACACTAGTACAGCGGCATTTAAAACCCGAACTCTCCATATTGGGCGCAGTTATCACTATGTATGACAAACGGACCAAACTTTCCGACCAGGTCTTGCATGAGTTGTACCAATACTTCCCCAATAAAATTTTCCGTTCGGTCATACCGAGATCGGTGCGATTGGCGGAATCGCCAAGTCATGGCATACCGGTGTCGTTGTATGATAACAAATCAAAAGGCGCGCGTGCCTATGAAAAGCTCGCAAGGGAGATACTGGAAATGGTATAACCAAAGAAATACTCAATGCTAAATTTCCAAATGTCAAACACAGGAAAATTCACTATAGCAAATGTTCTAAAAGTTTTGAAATTTTGGTACTTGTAATTTTAAGTCTAGTATAGATATGATGATTAAAAAACGAAGCATATGGTAGTGCAAAAAGGATTAGGTAAAGGATTGGGATCGCTCATACCAAACCGGCGGAATTTGGAAAAACCGTCCCAAGCTGCCGTAACGAGTTTTGGTCTGCCCATGTCGTCTCATAAAGAACAGTCAAACCTTTCTACCACAACTCCTTCGGGTGGTAATGGCAATGGATCGCTCCTGGTTCCTATCAGTAAAATCCTTGCTAATCCCTACCAGCCGCGTGAACAATTTGATCACCAGCATTTGGAAGAGTTACTGGATTCGGTAAAGCGGCACGGTATACTTCAGCCACTGGTTGTAACCAGAAAGGCAAACGGCGCGTATGCGCTGATAGCGGGAGAGCGGCGCTTGCGAGCGGCGGAGATGGCCGGATTGACCGAGGTGCCGGTAGTGCTGCGTGAGAATGTGGATAATAGCGCGCTCTTGGAGCTGGCGGTGATAGAAAACGTGCAGCGCGCGGATTTAAACCCCATTGAGGAGGCGCACGCCTATCAGCGTTTGAGTGATGGATTCGGTCTGACGCAGGAAGAGGTGGCACAACGTGTTGGTAAGTCCCGGGCAAAAGTGGCGAATATCGTACGGCTCCTGACGCTGCCCAAGGAAATTCAAGATGGATTGAAAGCCGGAAAAATTACGGAAGGGCATGGCAAGGTGCTTGCGGGACTGTCTTCGGAAGCGGATCAGTTGCGCGTGTATGGGCAGATCGCAATGCATAGCTTGACCGTTTCCGAAACCGTACAGCATACCACGCGTCGCGCGCCTTCGCTCGGTGGTGGAAAGCGTTCTCATGACGTTTCTCCGGAGTTGCGGTCTGATGTTAAAACTTTGGAAAGCACGCTGGGTACCAAAGTAACCTTTCATGATATTGGTGGCAAGGGAAAGATGGTCGTGGAATACTATAGCGAGGAAGAGCGAAAGGCGATTGTGGAAAAAATCATCCATGCAAGGAATGAAGTAGCGGCGTAAAAAATAAACTGTTGCGCCATAATACCTGGGTACTTACCTGTCCGTATTTCCCACGAACTTTTTATATGCCCCAGCAGAATTTTCAGACAGTGGTAAATGTTCCCAGAGCACGTACGGCAAAGTATGGCATCTTTGCCGTTCTTTTTTTTATCCTTATCGGGGGACTCTATCTGTTCGCCGCGCCATTTTTTTCTTCCCGGGAAACTACGGACAATCCACAAGCGTTGACAGAGTCTTTTTCGCATGATACGCTACTTCCCGCTTCGCTTACGAAAAATCTTCCCAATCCTGAAAATGGATCGGCACTCATAGCGGTCGCAAATCCGCGCATGGGTGACCCTGCGGCGGCGCGACTCGTGATAGTTGAATTCGGCGACTTTGAGTGCCCTTTTTGCAAAGCAGCATTTCCGGACATACGGGAGTTCGCGATCGCGCATCCAAACGAAGTAGCATACGTATATCGCCACTTTCCTTTGGACAGCATCCATCCGCAGGCGGTGCAAGCGGCGATTGCCGCACAGTGTGCTGCGGAGCAGGATAAGTTTTGGCCCTACCACGATCGTCTTTTTCAAAATCAGGACACGCTTGCACAAGAACCCTATACCCAGTTTGCGCGTCAGCTTGGACTTAATGTAGCGGCATTTACCGCATGCATGGCGAGTGATGCAGCTGCTCAAGTTGTGGCGTACGACGGGTCAGTTGGTATGCTTTACGGCGTGGCAGGAACGCCAACCTTTTTCGTCAACGGCGAGAAACTTGAAGGCGTTGTTCCTCGCGCGGTATGGGAAAGTATTTTGGCAAGCGTCGTACAACCATAAGACTTATGTTTGAGTGTAACGCTATGTCTTCCACTATCCGTATTCGCGGGGCGCGCGTGCATAATTTAAAAAATATTGACGTGGATATTCCCCGCGATGCATTTGTCGTTATTACCGGACTTTCAGGTTCGGGAAAATCTTCACTCGCATTTGATACGGTGTATGCCGAAGGCCAGCGCCGCTACGTGGAATCCCTCTCCGCCTACGCGCGGCAGTTTTTGGGTTTGATGGATAAGCCGGATGTTGACCAGATTGAAGGGCTTTCTCCCGCCATTTCCATAGATCAAAAATCAACTTCGCATAATCCGCGTTCAACCGTTGGTACGGTGACCGAAATCTACGACTACTTGCGTTTGCTCTTTGCGCGCGTGGGACATCCCCATTGTCCCCGATGTGGGCGGGAGGTGGAAAAGCAGACGCTTGACCAGATCGCGTCGCGCATTGAAAGTATAGGGTCGGGCATTGAGGTCTTGCTCTTAGCACCCGTGGTGCGCGACAAAAAGGGCGAACATAAAAACGCGCTTGCGGAAATCGTCAAAGCGGGCTATGCGCGCGTTCGTTTTGACGGCGTCATGTACAGCTTGGAAGAAGCGCAGGATCTGACGGTAGATAAAAAGAAAAAACATACTCTGGATGTTGTGGTAGATCGCCTGACACTCGCCACGCCAGCCGGCAAGGAGCGAGATGATGCGGGTCGTGCGCGTATGAAAGATTCAATGGAGCAAGCACTGGACTTGGGCAATGGTCTCATGGTTGTGGAGCGATTGGACACCAAAGAGGAAATGCTGTTTGCGCAACACCTGTCTTGTCCCGTATGCGGTATCTCTCTGCCGGAATTTGAACCGCGAGATTTTTCATTTAACTCGCCGCACGGAGCGTGCGAGCGCTGCAGCGGGTTGGGAAATTTACTGGTCGTGGATGAGGACATGGTCATACCGAATAAACGCCTCTCTCTTGCCGAGGGTGCAATCCAACCTTGGGCGCGTATGACTGCGCACCAAGGGTTCTCTTATCAAATTTTGGAGGTGGTAGCCAAGGAGGAAAACATACCCTTACAAGTGCCGGTTGCAAAGCTCACGCAAAAGCAGTTGCAGATCATCCTGCACGGCGTTTCGGACAAGCAGTACAAAGTTGAGTATGCGGGTAACAAATTTTCCGGTGACTATTGGACGGCGTATGAAGGCGTTGTGCCGAATTTGGAGCGGCGTTATCGCCAAACGGAATCCGATTTCGTGCGGCGCGAGATTGAGCGGTACATGCGCACGCTGCCCTGCCCGCTATGCGCCGGCAAGCGCCTGAAGCCCGAAGTATTATCGGTAACCATCGCCGGAAAAAATATTTCGTATATGGTGTCATTGAGTATAGCGGATGTTGCGGATTTTTTTGAAAAATTGGCTGACGGAAAAAAACAACAGGACATGCAGCTCTCCAGACGAGAGCAGGTCATTACCAAGCAGGTGTTGAAAGAGATCAGCGCGCGCTTGCAATTCTTGCGTAACGTTGGGCTGGACTATCTGACGCTGGATCGCGCCGCCGCCACACTGTCGGGCGGCGAGGCACAGCGCATACGGCTGGCAACACAGATCGGCTCCGCACTGGTGGGCGTCATCTATATTCTGGATGAGCCTTCTATCGGTTTGCACCAGCGGGACAATACTAAACTCATTGCGACGCTCAAGTCGTTGCGTGATCTGGGTAATACGGTAATTGTGGTGGAACATGATGAGGAGACCATTCGTTCGTGCGATTGGGTCATTGATATCGGGCCGGGGGCAGGTGCGCACGGTGGCGAGGTAATCGCTATAGGTACGCCTGCGGCACTCACGAAGAATGCCAAGTCACCGACCGGGCGCTACTTGTCGGGGAAGGACAGCATTGCGCTGCCGAAGAAGTATCGCAAGGGTTCGGGAAAATACCTGACCGTGCACGGCGCGTCCGCGTTTAACTTGAAGAACATTGACGTTGCCATTCCCTTGGGAAAGTTTGTGGCGCTCACCGGAGTATCGGGATCCGGAAAATCAACGCTCATGACCGAAATTTTAGGCAAAGCGTTGTCCAAGCATTTTTATCGCGCGAAAGACGCGCCCGGTGCGCACAAGGGCATTTCCGGCATTAACTTTATTGATAAGGTGATCACGATTGACCAGTCGCCTATCGGTCGCACGCCGCGCTCCAACCCGGCTACCTACACCGGCGTTTTTACGCCCATGCGCGATCTCTTCGCCAACATGCCGGAAGCGAAAATTCGCGGCTATAAATCTGGCAGATTCAGCTTCAACGTTACCGGCGGGAGATGTGAAGCGTGCCAGGGGGAGGGTCTGGTGAAAATTGAAATGCAGTTTTTGCCGGACGTCTATGTGGAATGCGAAGAGTGCCATGGCAAACGGTATAATCAGGAGGCATTGGAAATCCACTACAAGGGCAAGACCATCGCGGATGTTTTGGAGATGACCGTAGAGGAAGCGCAACGCTTTTTTGAAACGATCCCGAGTATTGCGGACAAACTCAAAACAATGGAAGAGGTGGGGCTTGGCTACATACACCTTGGGCAGTTTGCCACAACGCTGTCCGGCGGCGAGGCGCAGCGCGTGAAGCTTTCCACGGAACTTTCCCGCCGCTCAACCGGCAAGACCCTCTATATTTTGGATGAGCCAACGACGGGCTTGCATTTTGCGGACGTCAAACGGCTGCTTGGCGTATTGCAAGCACTCGTGGATAAGGGCAATACCGTTCTCGTGATTGAGCATAATCTTGATGTAATCAAGTCAGCCGACTGGCTGATTGATTTGGGTCCGGAAGGCGGCGATAAGGGCGGCTATGTGGTTGCTGTGGGAACGCCAAAAGATGTGGCGAAGGTGCAAGAAAGCTTTACGGGCCAGTATCTTCAAAAGGTGTTGTAAGAGCGCTACTTACGCAACCCGAAAAACCGATCAATAAAAAAAGACTCTTCCTACGAGTCTTTTTGCTGTTGAGTGTTATCCAAATAGTTCTTCCTGATGATGTAGCACACCAGGAAGCATACAAAACTTGTGAACACGGCGGTGTAATATGCCACCATGTTCTTGGTCAAGTCATCATTGCAACTGACCAAGAACGCATACACAAAAAGAGCTACTGCCACAACCAGGAGGAAATAAAATTTTTTTGGCATCCTACCCTCCACCAATAATGAAGTAAAAGAGCATCTGAAAAACTAAACGTAGTATAGAATATTTTTTAATTTGTGTCAAATGTTGGACTTGCGAAGTCCAACATTAATTGATTTATTTGCTGAAACAGCATAGGATATGTATAGTATATCATGAAATGTAAAACATAAAACTTCAAACACGTAAGAGGACTTTGCAGATAGTCTCTAAGACACGGTTCCAAAATTTTTTTACTACTTGGATTTTATGTTGCGTGTTTTACATTTCAAAAAAAAGTATGGATCAACGCTACAATCATAAGGAAATTGAGGCCAAGTGGCAGAAGAGATGGGACGCACAGGACTTGCATAGAGCACATGACACGTCAAAAAAGCAAAAGAAATATCTTTTGGACATGTTTCCCTATCCGTCATCGGCTGGTTTGCACGTGGGACATCCCGAAGGGTATACGGCAACCGATATTGTAACACGATATCTGGTGATGACCGGACACGAAGTCCTGCACCCCATGGGGTGGGATGCGTTTGGCCTGCCGGCTGAAAACTACGCCATTAAGACCGGAGCCCACCCAAAGAAAACAACGGAAGATAATATCGTAAATTTCCGCAGGCAGATCAAGAGCTTCGGTTTTTGGATTGATTGGGAGCGCGAGGTAAATACGTCTGCACCCGAGTATTACAAATGGACGCAATGGTTTTTTCTTCTGCTCTATAAGCGCGGATTGGCCTATCGAAAAGAAGCGGCGGTCAATTGGTGCGAAAGCTGTAAAACCGTACTTGCAAATGAGCAGGTGGTGAATGGTGCGTGTGAACGCTGTAAAAATCCCGTAGTGCAAAAGCAATTAAAGCAGTGGTTTTTCAGGATAACGGACTATGCGGAAAAACTCTTGCAAGGTCTGGATACGATTGACTGGCCGGAGCCCATAAAACGCATGCAGCGGAATTGGATAGGGAAATCGGAGGGCGCAACAATTCCATTTCACGTCATGCAATCCACTGACTTCGTACGTTCTCGGGACTCACAAAGTTCAAGAATGGGAATTGTGGGAACGGTTGAGGTTTTTACCACGCGGCCGGATACGCTGTTTGGCGCAACGTACGTGGTGCTGGCGCCCGAACACGGGGCGGTAGATGTGCTTCATGAGCATATCACGAATTGGAGCGAGGTTCGGCGTTATCGGGAGAGAGCGGCATCAAAAACAGATTTGGAGCGTACGGATCTGGCGAAGGAAAAAACGGGGGTTGAGCTTCAAGGGCTTAAGGCGGTAAACCCTGCGAATGGCGAGGTACTGCCCATTTTTATTGCCGACTATGTCCTTGCAACGTACGGAACGGGTTCTATCATGGCGGTTCCTGCGCACGATGAGCGCGATTATGCGTTTTCGAAAAAATACCATCTCCCTGTTCGTGAAGTCATCGCCGCATCCGAACCACAGGAAAGTCAATGCTACACCGGTGCAGGTACCATGAAAAACTCGGGAAAATTTGATGGCATGGAGAGTGCGCAAGCGAAGTGGGTAATCACCACATTTGTTAAGGGCAAAAAGACGGTACAGTACCGTTTCCGCGATTGGCTCATCTCGCGCCAGCGCTACTGGGGTGCTCCAATTCCTATCATCTACTGTGATGTGTGCGGCGAAGTTCCGGTTCCTGAAAAAAACTTGCCGGTGGAGCTGCCAACCGATGTGGATTTTCTCCCGACCGGTGAGTCACCCCTAACCCAATCAAAAAAGTTTCACGACGTCGCTTGCCCTTCCTGCGGGAAGCCCGCGCGGCGAGAATCGGATACCCTGGATACCTTCGTGTGTTCCAGCTGGTATTATTTCCGCTACGCCGATGCACGCAATCCTCGAGCATTTGCCAGCAAGAAAAAAATGGCAGAATGGCTTCCGGTTGATCTGTATGTCGGCGGCGCGGAACACGCGGTGCTGCACTTGCTCTACGCGCGTTTTTTTACCAAGGTGCTGCAAGATGCCGGCTACGTTGATTTTGATGAGCCGTTTATGAAGCTTAAAAATCAAGGGATGATACTGGCGGATGATGGGCAAAAAATGAGCAAGTCGCTCGGCAATGTGGTGAATCCCGATGAGGTGGTTGCGGAATATGGCGCGGATACCATGCGCATGTATGAAATGTTTATGGGGCCGTTTGAGGATGCGAAGCCATGGAACACCAAAGGCATACTCGGTGTGCGGCGGTTTTTGGATAAGGTGTGGCAGCTGCGGGAAAAAATCAACATCCCGACATCCGATGTCCGCGGGACCGCGGATGTCCCAACATTGCAAGCAGATCTTATCCGCCTACTGCATCAGACGATTAAAAAAGTAACCGAAGATATCGTACATTTTCGTTTTAATACCTCGGTGTCGGCACTCATGATTTTAGCCAATGCCTTTGCCAAGGAAAAACACATCACACGAAAATCTTACAAGGAATTCTTAAAACTTCTCGCGCCGTTCGCGCCGCACCTTGCAGAGGAATTGTGGGAAAAGGTGGATCAATCTGCCAATCCCCTACATCCCAAGGGCTCACGAAGTCGGGATATGGAAAGTATTTTTAAACACCCCTGGCCATCGTACGACGAGAAACTTATTGCAGAAGATGAAAAAGAAATCGTCGTGCAAATTAATGGAAAAGTACGCGCACGATTTACCGCGCCGGCGGATGCGAGTGATACTGACTTACAGCAGCAGGCGTTTGCGCATGAAATCGTGCAAAAATGGCTTGCCGGAAACACCCCAAAAAAAGTTTTTGTCGCGAAGGGGAAGCTGGTGAGTATGGTGATCTGAATCCATGCGCTGACTGTGTACGTCCCCGGAACCAACAAAGTTTCAACATGACGAGATTTTTCTCCAACGCTGTTTTGTGGTACACTATATGACAAGCATGCAAGTATGAAAAACATATTCCCTTTGTCATTCCCGCGAAGACCTGCCTGTCCGGTAGGCAGGCGGGCATCCATCAAGAAAATAACGCGTTTGTATACCTCCGCTTGTGTTTTTGCCGTGAGCATTCTTCTGTTTTTGCCGATAATGGCATTGGGCGCAGATGATATAACATTTACGCCGCAAGTTACCATACCGGGTACTAGCGATTTTGCAAATCAAAAAGAAATAATTGTCAGCGACTCACTCATTGGCGACTACATCTCCGCGTTTTTTAATTTTGCCGTACCCGGTACAGCGATTTTAGCGGTGGTGATGATGATGTACGGGGGGGTTATTTGGCTCACTTCCGGCGGGAGTACGGAACGTATTAGCCAGGCGAAACAATATATTTCCGGCGCAATCTCCGGCATGGTGCTGCTGCTCGCATCCTACCTCATTCTGAACACCGTGAGTCCTGAT
>PEYJ01000029.1 GCA_002774425.1 Parcubacteria group bacterium CG08_land_8_20_14_0_20_48_21
TGGGAACTGTGCCAGGTGTATTCCAACAGCACAATGCCGAAGCCATCCAATGCCAACTTTGCACCAATGAGTTCCGCAATACCCCATTGGGCAACATAAGGCATGAGGAACCGATTACTCTCCCGTACGCAGTCGACGGAGATGCCGGCGCAGGTGAGCAGTAAACCGCCCAAGCACAACGTGGCAAGGTACGTCGCATAGGGTGACGGTGAGCGGGTCATGCAAACCTCCTTTGCGCGGAACCTGGTGTGCAAGAGTGCGTAAGTCTATCGTAGAATGTATGGGCGCAGATGTCAATCGGAGGGTGTTTTTCGCAGGGTATCCAACACCACACACATTCGTGGTATACTGCATGGGTCCGGTTGCATGCGCCGCTACCCCGTGCTTTTTATAGAGCGGAGTGTCAACATCGCACTGTACAAAAGTATGAGTAAGTACTATCAACCGCAACGATCAAAAAACATATTTAATCCTGATAGTTCGGAACCCTTTAAGTTAAGTCGGTCAAAAATCGATCTTTTTTTGGAATGCCCGCGGTGTTTTTATCTTGATCGGCGCTTGGGTATTGGGCGGCCTCCAGGCTATCCCTTCACTTTGAATTCTGCCGTGGATAAACTCCTGAAGAAAGAATTTGATTTGCATCGCGCGGGAAAGACAGCGCATCCGCTCATGCAGGTCTATGGTATTGACGCGGTGCCGTTTCAAGACCTGCGCATGGAGCAATGGCGTGAAAATTTTGTAGGCGTACAGCATCTGCATGCACCGACCAACTTTCTCGTATTTGGCGCCATTGACGATCTCTGGGTTAATGCGCAAGGAGAGCTGCACGTGGTGGATTATAAAGCAACCAGCAAAGAAGGAGAAGTTACGCTGGATGCAGAATGGCAAATCGGCTATAAGCGGCAGATGGAGGTATACCAGTGGCTCTTGCGCCATCAGCAGGATAATTTTACGGTTTCTGATACAGGATATTTTGTGTATTGCAACGGTAAATCAGACGCGGAAGCATTTGATGGAAAATTGGAATTTGAGGTAGTGGTTATTCCCTATACAGGCAATGATGGCTGGATTGAAGAGACGCTCGTGCAAGCACACGTATGCTTGCACGCGCATACCCTTCCGGATGCTCACGTAGATTGTGACTACTGCCGCTACCGAGAAGCCGTGCGCGAAAGGAGTATTGTATAGGAAAATATAAGGTGTATACTGCAACTATCTATGGTTACGAAAAAAGTTAAAAGCCCGAATGGCAATGAGTTGATGTGCGACGGGAACATACTTTACTATACCATCAGCAAACCGGTTGATGCCGAAGACGCGATGTGCTTGCACAATGTGGGCACGGACTACATCAACAAAGAGCATGTTTCGCTGGCACTCATTGACATTCAGCGGTCAACGCAATTCTCTTCGGCTGCGCGGAAAATTTGGGCGGATTTTTTAAAAAATCCGCGCATTAAAAAAGCGGCAATATTCGGCGGTAATATTTTTGTACGTACTCTAGCCTCGTTTGTTATTGCGGCAGTAGGTAAAAAGAACATCAAGTTTTTTTCAACAGAGAGGGAAGCGTTTGATTGGTTGCACGCATAATGCAATACCAATCTTTGTATTCATTTTTTATGTACCTATGAAACAACTCACCTGCAAAGATGTCGGTGTTGACTGCGATGTTATTTTTACCGCAGAAACCGATGAAGAGGTTATGCAACGGGCGGCGGAGCATGCGGCCATGGAACACAATCTTCCGCAAATACCTCCGGTGTTGCAACAAAAATGTCTTGCCGCAATCAAAGATATTGATGGCTAGTTTAATTTTTCCACAATGCAGCGCGCTTCCAGCAACGATCTTGACTCACTCTTTTCCTTCATCGCCGAAGGGCTTATTGTCTTTGATGCGAGTGGGAGAATTACCGCGGTGAATCCGCATGCTACCTTGCTTTTGGATTACACGAGTAAAGAACTTATGGGAAAAGAATTGGATCGCGCGTTTCGTGTATATGAAGGGAAAAAATTGCTGCCGCTAACACGTCGTATCGGTGCAACTGTTTTACAAAAAAAGCGTATTTTTACAACGCCAAAATGGAAAACCATATATTTTGCTTCGCAGAGCAAAAGAATATTTCCGGTCTTTGTTTCCGCAAAGCCTATGCGCATGGGCGGGCATGACGGCGGAGTGGTAGTCTTTCGGGATATAACCACGGAAAAAGAGCTTACCAATTACCGGCTTACCACGGCAAGAAAGCTTGCGAAGCTTACCCCACTCTTGCAGAAAACCGCAATGGGAGATTTTTCAAAACGTGTCAGCATATCGCGGAATGAGGATGAATTTACGGAATTGTTTGTAGGGCTCAATCTGATGATTGATGACCTTGAAGAGCTGGAAAAGACGCGCAAAGAGGAAGAGCAGAAACGTCTTAGTGCCGTTAAAAAAGTCGCGCAAGAAAAGAGGCGTTTAACCGAGCGTTATTCGCATGATTTGGAGAAGAAGGTTCGGCAGCAAACCGAGGAAATTCGCCGTTCCAAAGCGCACACGGAAACCATCATTGAAAATTTGACGGTTGGGCTTATTGAGTACGATGCGCAGCATCGGGTTGTACGCATGAATCGCGCAGCGGAAAATATTCTGGGCATCGGACGCAAAAGTGTTATCGGTAAAGCAGTGCATCCGCAAGATGCCCAAAAAAAATACTGGCAGTCTTTGGTTGCGGTTACGCATCCCTTAAGCGCTGACAAAGCTCGTGTGATAGATAAAAAATTGTTGGGTCTTGCAAAATCCGGCGTACGGGCCATGGAGGTGGTGATTCAATATCCGATAGACCGTGAATTACAAGTCATTACCGTACCGCTAACTGCCGAAGGCACGGGCAAACGTATACGAGGCAGTGTAAAGGTGCTGCGCGATGTAACACGGGAAAGAGTGATTGCGCGGAGCAAGAGCGAGTTTATTTCCATTGCGGCACACCAGTTGCGTACACCGCTATCCGCGGTCAAGTGGGCCATGAGCATGATAGCGGAAGGTGATATGGGCGCGCTCAACGATGATCAACGAAAATTGTTGCAGCGTGGTTATGATACGAATGAAAAAATGATTGCACTGGTGAACGATCTGTTGAATGTCGCGCGCATTGAGGACGGGCGCTTCGGCTACGCATTTTCAAAAAATGATTTCGGGAAAACCATTGAAGCGGTGGCGGCAACATCCCAACTTGCGGCAAAAGAAAAAAACGTTTTGCTGCGGTTGGTTAAACCAAGGGAGGCCATGCCTCCTTTTGTCTATGATCCGGATAAAATAGCGCTCGCGCTCCAAAATCTTGTAGACAATGCGATTAAATATACATCCTCGGGCAAAACTATTACCATCACCATAAAGAAAAATGGAGTTTCTGCGGAGGTAGCGGTGCAAGATGAAGGTGTGGGCATTCCCCAGAATCAAATTGAGCGGTTGTTTACCAAATTCTTTCGCGCAAGCAATGTCATACATATGCAAACGTCCGGGTCGGGACTCGGATTATTCATTGTCAAAAATATAGCCAAACGGCATGGCGGATCCGTTCACGTTGTCTCAAAAGAAAACGAAGGTTCAATCTTTACGCTCATCCTGCCTTTACAGGCGGGTCGCATACCAAAAGAAGATACGCTCTCTGACTATTGAAGCACTATGCAAAAATCCATGATTCTTGTCATTGAAGATGACGTCGCTTTGCGGGAAATGCTTGTGGAGAAGCTGCGCAAAGCCGGTTATGCCGCGCAAAGTGCGGAAGATGGCGTTGTGGGTTTGGAAAAAATGAGAAATACACTGCCCGATCTCGTGCTCTTGGATATTCTCATGCCGAGAAAAGACGGCATGCAGGTACTGGAGGAAAAAGCAAAAGATACCGCGATTAAAAATTTGCCGGTAATAATCATTTCAAATTCCGGTCAACCGGTGGAGATTGAACGTGCAAAGAAACTTGGCGCGAAAGATTTTCTCATTAAAGCCATATTTAATCCCAGCGAGGTACTTGAAAAAGTTGCGCATGTGCTTGAAGTTCTTCCCAACAAAACCGATGCCGCGCAAGGAACGGCGCGGGTAAAAGCACAACTGGTCAGTATTTTGATCGTAGAAGATGATCAGTTTCTTCGTGAGCTCATTGCGCAAAAATTACTGGGGGAAGGGTATAATGTAGAAAGCGTGATTGATGCACATGCGGCATACGCCGCACTGGAGCAACACGTACCCGACGCCATACTTTTGGATATCATCCTGCCGGGGGAAAGCGGATTTGTCATCCTTGAAAAATTAAAAGGCGACACGCGTTTTGCCTCTATTCCGGTTTTGGTGTTGAGTAATCTTGGACAACGGGAAGATATGGAAAAAGCAATGCGGCTTGGTGCAAAAGATTTTCTCATAAAAGCGAATTTTACGCCGGAAGAAATCGTGCGGCATATTCAACAAGCCGTTAAAGACTAAGTGCATACAATCGTTCCAAAGACCACAACCGCCTTTACGGCGGTTGTGTCGGTTTATGTTCTGCGCTAGAATGAGTGATTGACATTTTTCGCCGTTGTGGTATACTATTTCTCTCACCATGCTCAACTTGCATGGTTTTTCTTTTGCCCCGGCAAATAGGCAAATCGCCGTATTTACCTGAAAATACGAGAGAAAAACCGTATGAACCAATGTACCAACATTCATATGTCTATCCCATGCCCCAATCCTATTTCATAATACTTGTCTTAGCCATGGTTGTGTCTCCCTTGCTGTTTCCACAGTATGTGGTACACGCTGCCGTGGTGCTACCCGTCCATTCTGGGGAGATGCGTGAGGTGAAGCTCACGCAGGCGCAGGGACCGTATGGCGTTGTCTTTACGGCACCGCATGAAGTTGAAACGCCAAAACCGAAATGGACCATTCACATGCCGATAACCGCCTATTCATCAACGCTGGATCAGACGGATGATACACCGTTCATTACGGCATCCGGTACGCACGTCCGCGATGGCATCATCGCGGCAAACTTCCTGCCGATAGGTACGGTGGTAAAGATTCCCAAACTCTACGGCGACAAAGAATTTGTGGTGGAAGACCGCATGAATAAGCGCTACTTCTACCATGCGGATATCTGGATGGAAACGCGCCGTGAGGCGGTGGTCTTCGGTCTCAAGTTCGCGGACGTAGAAGTGTACTAACCTATTTCCCACGCATTACCTAAAAATATACGACGCGCGATGTCGTATATTTTTTGTAGGTAAAAAAAAGAGCATGAGAGTTCAAGGGTTCACACCCATACATTGCCAGCAGGTCTTTTTTTTGCTACTGTTGAGGAGCTTTTTGCTGCCGGTGTGGTGACGTACCCAAGTGGCTAAGGGAGGGGTCTGCAAAACCTCTATTCGCGGGTTCGATTCCCGCCGTCACCTCACCGGCAGGAAAACAATAACCGTTCGCTGATGTAGCGCGCGGTTTTGTTGTTCAGCAGAAAAATGGTACAATAAAGGCGTATGCAAAAAGAAATTTCACAATCTGAAAATCAAAAACTGCAAGAGGCGAAAAATAATGGCGTGCAGACTCAACCAATGTTAGACGGGCGGGCGTGGCGGGAGACGAGTTTTCTCTTAGCGGCGCTACTTTTTCTTACAAGTAGCGTTTTGAGTTTTTTCTTTTTTGAAACAAAACTGCAGAATTTAACTGGATTCCCTTTCTCTTTTTATGGAAAGGGTATTTTCCCGTGGTTGGGTAACTTTGAAACTAGAGCGGTATTTTTTTTGGATAAACTTTTGTATGATGTTCTGTTCTGGATTTTGTTTGCTCTTGGTGCAATATGGATCGCGCAACACTTTTTCCCATCTTTATTACTGAAACGTAAAAATAGAATCATTTTTATAACGAGTATTGTTGGTGGTATCGCGCTCGGCCTCACCGCGTTGTTTCTTATCATCTCACACCTGGACGTTGACAGTGTGCAAAGTAGCCAAGAAGACTCTGTAACATTTTATGGCACGGTAATTTTTCCGAAAATAGCCGATGATAAAGGATATGCAATAATTACGGTCAAAAAAGACGATGGAGACGATGTGAATGTTTTAATACCGCGCGAACGCGGGAAGTGTCCGGCAAATACACCACAATCCTTGATGGAAGCATCAAAGGCGACGGCGTTTCCCGGTATGCGCGTTCAAGTTCGTGGAACGTTATGGTCTGACCACATGACGGTGATCGTCTGTAATGCACCGGATGACATGGTCATATGGCTTACCGAAAGCTCACTTCCTGAAATTGATCAACCGGACACCGCTACCAGCGCCGCCGCTTGGCAGATCTATAGAAATGAGGAGTTAGGGTTTGCGATGCAGTATCCTCCCTACACAGTTGTTGACGCATCTTTTAACGATGCATACAACCAAGTGATAGCGTTTAAGAAATCAGGAGATGAAACCGCTTTTGAAATACGGATAAGAAAGAGCATACAACCTTTTGACCAGTATTTTTATTTGGACAAACCACTTGCCGCAACCACAACCATAGCAGGAAAAGAAGCGCGCGTTTTTGAAGCGCCGAACGGCTACTGCGACGGTCCCGGGTGTAGTGCTCCTTACAGAGCTTATGCGATGCAAGGGAAAGAGGGGGCACCCGATGTCTACAACATCGTCTTTTTTGGTGATGGAAAACTTTCAGTGGACGAACAAAAAATTCTTAATTCCTTTTCGTTAACGCACTAAGTATGTATCTCCTTTTTGATGTCGGGGGGACAAAAATGCGCATGGCGGCATCCCAGGATTTGGAATCGTTTACGAATCCGATTATCATGCCTACGCCAAAGAACTATAAAATGGGTATCGCAGCTATAAGAGATGCCGCCCAACAATACTGCGGTACGCAAAAGATCATTGCGGTTGCAGGAAGCGCAGCGGCATCTCCCAATCGAGAGCGCACGAAATTAGTGGGCGGTGGAACGCATATCAATGATTGGATAAGCAAACCTATAAAAAAAGATTTGGAAAAGCTACTCAAAGCGCCGGTACATATTGAAAACGACACCACTATGAGTGGTTTGGCGCAGGTCGTATATGGTCCGGCAAAAGGGTATAATATTGCCGCCTATGTGACGGTCAGTACGGGTGTGGGTGGTTGCCGTTTTGTGGAGGGCAAGATAGATCAAAGCGCCTTTGGATTCGAGCCAGGACATCAATTTGTATCCATTCCTCACTTAGCTGTCGGACAGCTAAGTCGCGACCTTGAATATTTTATCGGTGGCGCGTCTATTTACAAGCAGAAGGGTCAAGATCCTTCAGCAATTAAAGATAGAAAATTTTGGGATGAAAAGGCAAAAATACTAGCCAGAGGTTTGCACAATATTTCAGTGATGTGGTCCCCTGATATTATGGTTGTTGGCGGATCGGTCATGCAGAGTTTGTCACTTGATCGTACAAAGCGCTATCTTGTACAAACATTATCTAAGATATTTCCTAAAATGCCTCGCATCGTTAAAGCAAAATTCGGTGGTGAAATGGGACTCTATGGTGCAATGGCGTACTTGAGGCGAGAAGGCAGATAGAAGAAAACTGCAAGATACATCTACAAGCTAATTTCATCAAGCTACTTATTTCCCCCATGTTTCACGAAACAAATAAAAAACACGTGGTGATTCTTGGCGCAGGATTTGGCGGTGTGCGCGTCGCGCTGAAGCTTGCCAAACAAAAAACAGTTGCTTTGGATATTGCACTCGTTGATAAAAACGACTACCACGAGTTTCACGCAGATTTATATGAAGTGGCATCCGCAATTTTTTCCGATGGCAAAGAAGCTCCTAATGAAAAAACCGCGTTCCACAATTTACGTTCTACAGCCGTTATTCCGCTGCAAGAAATTTTTCGTGATATGGGCGTTCGGTTGGTCAAAGGCGAAGTAACGGATGTCGCGGTAAAGAATCATGCCGTAAGCGTGCGTAATGCCGCCACACGTTCCGAAGAAACACTTGCTTATGACATTCTGGTTATTGCTTTGGGAAGTTGTACGAACTACTATGGCATACCGCATCTCAAGGAGTTCGCGCTGCCGTTTAAAAATACGGATGACGCGCTGAATATTCGTAATCGCATAGAAGAATCCTACATCTACAAACGTTGGAACGAACGGTTGCGCATCGTGGTTGCGGGGGGCGGACTCACCGGCTGCGAATTAGTGGGAGAACTTGTGGGCTATGTGCGTAAACTTGAGCAAACTTACGGGCGTCTGCCGGAATATACCGAACTGATTATCATAGAGAAAGAGAACGAACTACTTGGTCAAGTGCCCGTGTGGATGCGGAAAGTCGCATACGAACGTTTACGAAACTTGGGAGTATTGGTGCAATGCGCAATGGAAATTAGCGAGGTTACCGCACAACAACTCGTGCTGCGTAACGGCAAAACAGTTTCCTATGATGTGCTGGTATGGACGGCGGGTATTGTGGCACAGCCCGTTATCCAATCACTGCGCGGGCTTGCGCATAACCACCACCAATGTCTGACGGTTACCAAAACCTTGCGCGTGGCAAACTACACGGATATTTTTGCTTTGGGAGATGCCAGCTACTGCTATGATGCAACCACTAATTATGCAATGCCAGCAACCGCGCAAACCGCAGTAAGCCAGGCAGACGTTGTTGCGGAGAACGTTCTGTGTACGTTGCGGAAAAAAAATCTCCTCCCGTACCGCCCCATCAAAACAATGTGGCTCATTTCGTTAGGGGGTAAGTTTGCACTTGCGTCGCTGTATGGCTTTCGCGTTTGGGGTATGGCGGGGTGGCTGCTCAAAAGAAGATTTTCCTACAGTTATTTCAACAGCATAGTACCAAAAGCGCGAGCCTGGAGGATGTGGTTCCGTTCATTGCAGATATACGGGCGCAATGACTAAAACCCATCTCAAAAATGCTCATACCCTTCCCTATTCTCGGGATTGACACAACCTCTATTTTCTCATAGTATACGGTAGCCGGCATGGAGCCGAGATAAGGAGAAGGCATGCGCGTGCAAAAAGCTATCAGAAAATTTGTGGTGCTCTGTCGCAGGAAAAAGGAGGGAGATGACCCTCTCATAGAGTACAACGGTATCTAGAGTACAGCGGTATTGGTGACGGTATCGGTGTGTGCGTTGCGCTCAAAAACCTAGTTTCTTTACGCGCTTCTTGGGGCGCGCATGATCTTTTTTCTACCGACTTACGGTACGAGGTTCTGCCTCGTACCTTTTTATTTGCCCGTACTGCCAGGGAGTGCTACTATAAGCATGCTTGTTCCGCGTACTGCTATGGCATCCAAAAGAAAAACTTTTATTATCATTGACGGTCATGCATTGCTGCACCGCGCTTGGCATGCGCTGCCGCCTCTCACCACAAAAAAAGGCGTGGTGGTCAATGCGGTGTACGGTTTTACCACGGTGCTGCTCAAAATTTTCAAAGACCTGCACCCCGACTATTCGGCTGTTGCTTTTGACGTTGCCGCGCCGACCTTTCGCCATAAACGCTTTGCCGCGTACAAAGCGCATCGGGAGAAACAGCCTCAAGAACTTTATGACCAGCTGCCGATTCTCAAGGATGTTTTGAGAGCTTTTCGGGTGGCGATATTTGAGAAAAAAGGATATGAAGCAGATGATGTGATCGGGACGCTCACCGCATTGGCCGGTTCAACTGACAATATTATTGTGACGGGCGATCAGGATACACTGCAGCTCATTGACGCGCATACGTGGGTGTACGCCATGCAAAAAGGCATAAGTGAATTCGCTATTTATGATGCGCAGGCGGTACAAGACCGGTATGCTTTGGACGTGGCGCAGCTTATTGATTACAAAGCGCTGCGCGGCGATCCTTCCGACAATATTCCGGGTGTGCAGGGAGTGGGCGAAAAAACCGCAACTGATCTTTTGCAGCAATTCGGCAGCCTTGAAGAGCTCTATCGTCATCTGGAAACGGCAACTTCCAAGGCGCGGAAATTGAAGCCTGCGGTACGGGAGAAACTGCTCACCCATCAACATGATGCGTTCCAGAGCAAAGAACTTGCGACCATTGTGCGCGACGTGGCAATTCCCTTTAACCTTGATGACTGCGCAGTGCAGCCCCCCGATAGGGAGCGTGCGGTAGCGTTGTTTCAAGAGTTGTCATTTGCATCGCTTATGAAAAATATTCCGCATAGCGGCGACGCAACATCGCATGTGCGGAAAAACGCCAAACTTCCCCGCGGGTATCGGCTCATTACCAAGCGCGCCGATTTTGAGGAGTTGCTCAAACTGCTTGCGGCGGCTCCTGCATTTGCCTTGGATACGGAAACAACCTCGCTCAACACGCTTGACGCAAAAGTTTTAGGTATCAGCGTATCTACAAAAGTTGGTGAAGCGGCATACTGCGCATTGCCTGATGCAGCCGGGGAGAGACAAAAGTGGCTTGCCGCCGCAAAACTGGTTTTAGAAAATCGGCACATTGTAAAAATAGGACACAACCTGAAATATGACATGGAAGTTTTGGCAAACGACGGAATTCGGGTTGCAGAACCTCTCTTTGACACCATGGTCGCTTCGTATCTACTGAACACGCAATCACGCGGCAACGATCTGGATACGCTGACGCTTCTTGAATACGGACATACGATGATACCCCTTGAACGGCTTTTGGGTCCGAAAGGGAAGGATCAAAAAACCATGGATGAGATTCCTCCGACGGAAGTGGCGGAATATGCGTGCGAAGACGCGGATTACGCGTGGCGGCTCTATGAGAAGTTTTTACCTCGTCTCAAAAAAGAGCGCATGGAGACGCTATTTACTGATATGGAGATGCAGCTTATTCCCGTGCTGGTTGCCATGGAGCGAGAAGGTATAGCTGTTGATATGAGCTTTCTTCGGGAGATGAGCATGCATCTCAAAAAACGTATTACATCGCTTGAGCGGAATATCTATGCGCTTGCAGGTTCCGAATTTAATATCGCCTCGCCCCTCCAATTAAAAAAAATACTTTTTACAGATCTAGGGATTGACCCGAAAGGTCTTGCGAAAATCAAGACTGGCATTTCCACTGCTGCGAGTGAATTGGAGAAGTTGAAAGGGATCCATGCCATAATTCCGCTCATCAGTGATTTTCGCGAAGTGACGAAATTGTTGTCAACCTATGTGGATGCCTTGCCGAAACTCGTGCGCAAGGACACCGGTCGCGTGCATACGAGTTACAATCAAACGGTTGCCGCAACAGGTCGCCTATCATCATCAGATCCGAATTTACAGAATATACCCATACGTACAGAGATCGGCAAGAAGATCAGAAAGAGCTTTATTGCAAAAAAAGGATCGGAGCTTTTAGCTGCGGACTACTCGCAAATTGAGTTGCGCATCGTTGCCTCGCTCGCTCATGACCGCAAAATGCTTGCCGCATTCCACAAGGATCAAGACATTCATGCAACGACTGCTGCGGAGATCGCCGGATGTTCCTTAGAAGAGGTTACACCGGAAATGCGCCGCAAAGCAAAAACCGTGAATTTCGGCGTGCTCTATGGCATGGGTGCGCACGGACTTGCGGCTTCCGCCGATATCACCTATGCTGAAGCACGGGAATTCATCGGCGCCTACTTTACGCTCTATAAGGGCGTTGCGAAGTACATGGAAGATACCAAAGCGTTCGCGCGCACACACGGATATGTCAAAACGCTTTTCGGACGTGTACGATATTTTCCGGACATTCTCTCGGGTCTGCCACAGGTGCGCGCCCAAGCGGAGCGCATGGCCATCAATATGCCAGTGCAGGGGACCGCAGCCGATATCATGAAATACGCCATGATCAAACTCCATCGTCTGCTTGATCCGGATGAAGCGAAAATTCTGCTCCAAGTGCATGATGAATTGGTGCTTGAAGTGCGGAAAGGATTTGCAGAGAAAACGGCAAAGACGGTTCGGGTGTGCATGGAAGGTGTGCACCAACTGGCCGCGCCACTCAAGGTCAATATCACAGTAGGGAGGAATTGGGGGGAAATGAAGGAGTTCACATCATAAGACATGCAAGGTACAACATACAATAAAAAACGTAAAACAAGCAACGTAGTTTACCCCGTGTTTCATGCCCCAAGTTGTATATTTTAAGATATAGTATGCTTTTTTTCTTACACGGTGAAGACACCTATCGTTCGCGAAAAAAAATGGAAGAGGTACGGGAAAAATTTTCCCGAGAGCGTGATGCGACAGGACTCAATAGCGAAGTGCTGCAGGGAGGGGAACTCACCGCCGATGTGTTTGCGCGGGCATGTACCACCGCACCGTTCATGGCGGTACGGCGTATGGTCATTGTGGAGAATGTGCTCACCGAGGGATCTGATGCCGCATTACATCAAGCGGTATTCCATACCCTATCGGCGCACAATATGGAAGTAGCGCAGTCAACAGCGGATACGCCCATACTTGTTTTCTGGGAAGGCACGCGCATTACGCCACCACGGGTAACAGGCAAAACGCGTACAAAGCCGCGCTCGCTCAAGGAGCTGCTTTTTATCTGCGACTACGTACAGGAGTTTGTACAACTGGAGGGGCAAGCACTCGCCTCGTGGCTGTCACAGGAAGCGGCCAACAACGGATTGGCCGTTACCGCACAAGCGCGGACGCTCCTGTGCACCTGGTACGGCGCGTCCACCTGGAAGCTGGCAAATGAACTTGAGAAAATAAGCGCGTATGTCTTGGGTTCGGGAGCGACCACGATTGACGAGATGGCTGTACGCTCCGTAAGTGAATTTATGGAAGAAGCGCGTGCGTTTGCATTTGGCAATGCCATCGCAGAGCGCAATCATGAAGCTGCCCTCGCATTATTTTGGGAACATGTGCGGGACGGCGATAGTCCGTTTAAGCTCTTTGGCATGATTGCGCTGCAGTTTCGGCTACTTATCGCGCTTGCACAACAAACCGGAGGGGCATCTCTTGCAGAGCTTGCCAAAACGCTCGGCGTGCATCCTTTCGCGCTCCAAAAAACAGCCCTTGGCACGCAGCGCTATACGCGCGGCGAGCTACAACAAAACTACCGCCGGTTGGTGGCGGTAGAAAGAGAATTACGTTCAGGCAATCGGGATCAGGCACTTACGCTTGCGAGGTTTTTGCATCAGACGCTTTCGCGGCGGCATGCAAGCGTTGCATGAGGCGCGATTTTTTTCGTGCCGCGGTGTTTTTCTTGATAATACCTTTTTTTACAGCCTTGTCCAGCAGCTTAATAGTGTCGGCAACCTTGGTTTTTACGCCGTCTTTTTTTGCATCAATAAACTGACGACTCTTTTTGAGTGTCATTTTTAATTCGGTCTGAATTTTTTGATTGCGCGTCGCATGTTTTAGGCTCTGGCGCAGGGCTTTTTTTGCCGCGTTCTTTTGAGGCATAATCCAACCAATGACGTGTTAAGAATAAAGTAGCATGCATGGTGAAATGGAGTGTAGCATGCAAATATACGGGCGTCAACCCTATACAATATCTTATCAATATGGCTGCGCTGTACGCTTATCGCTATCGCAGCAATGGCAAAAAATATCTCACGAGCATTATCCTGATAGGTATGTTGTAATATTTTCGGCAATGGCGCTGACGGTTTTTTTGAACACGGCTTCATCCGGTTCTAAAAGCGTCATGCGAAATCCTTGCAGATCGGAATTGAAGCCGGAGAGCGGTACAACGCAGATACCGGTAGCTGCCATGAGGTAATAGACGAAACGCTTGTCCGGGGGTAGGGCGGGGAGCAATGGCTCAAGCAACGCGCGCGCTTGTGTATTGGCGATCGGCAACGCATGCGTGTTGTTGAGTGCCCCGTCTTTAAAAACCACCGAATAGTAGAATGCGCCTTTTGGTTCCGGAGCGGTAATACCCGGTATGTCGCGCAACAACGCATGGGCAAGTGCGGCTTTTTTTGCATAACCCAGCGCCCTTTCGCGAACGTGAGTGGCGTACCGTACGTCTCCCAAGATAGCGGGCAGAACCTGCTGCGGCAGTGTGGTTGAGCAAACTTCCAACATCTTGGCATCTACCAAGGTTTTCGCATAGCGCGCGAATTGTGCGTCGTTGCGTTTGTTGTAAAACTCTATCCACCCGCATCGGGATCCCGGCCACGGGACCTCTTTTGACAGACCGCGCATGACGAGCGCGGGGACATCGTCCAGCAGTGTATACAGTGGAATCATTGCGGATTTGTCATATGCAAGATGCGCATAAATTTCATCAGATATGAGAAACAGGTCGTGGGTACGGGCGATTGCGACAATTTCTTCCAGTGTCTCCCGCGGATACACGAGACCGGTAGGATTGTCAGGATTGATGATGAGTATGCCAGTGATTGTCGGATTATTTTGCACTTTATTGCGTAGATCGGCAAGATCGGGAAGCCAGCCCTTTGAGGGATCCAGACGATAGGTCAGATTTTTTCCACCCGCGTGTGCACCTTCCGCTGATGAATGGGTTGGGTAGGCGGGATTCGGACCGATAACGCGCGCACACCGGTTGAGATAGGTGTACACATTGGCTATGGCATCTCCCAGTCCGTTAAAAAATAGTATATCCTCCGGATCAAGAGGGATGCCACATTCTTTCCTGCGCTCATTCGTGATAAAATCGCGCGCAGTCTGCAGCCCTTTGGTCGGTGAATAGCCGAAACTGGCATCTTGCCGAACTTCGCCTGCAACAATGTCTTTGATCCACCCGGGGACGCACTCGCCCTTGGCAACCGGATCACCGATATTTTCCCACGTGATCACAACGCCGCATTGCTCAAGTTTTTTTGCGACTGCTACAATTTCGCGAATTTCGTAGGTGAGCTCATCAGCTCCTGGGTAAACGATAGGCGATCTCATAGAAAGAGAGTACGAAATGAGGCATGCACCATACGGGGGAGGTTAAAAAATGATTTTTTTTCATCCGCATTACAGGTGTTGCTGCGTAACCCGATGCTGTATTTCTTCATACGTCTTAAGATATGCCATCCAGTTTTTCGGCGTGAGTTTATCAAGCGTCACGCTTTCTGTAACGTTAAATGAGCCGATTGTCGTGCGCCGCAACGTTTGCGCATACGCGCCGCAGCCAAGCCGATGTCCAATATCGTGGATGAGCGTGCGGATATAGGTTCCGGTTGACACGTGACAGGAAAAGGAAAGATGGGGATAGTCGTAAGTGGCGGGTGAAATTGCAAAAATGGTTATGCGGTTCGGTGTTCGTTCTATTATACACCCCTTGCGTGCCAGTTCATACATTTTCTTACCATGGACTTTTTTTGCGGAGTAGGCTGGCGGAAGCTGCTCCTGTTCTCCAACGAAACCACGGAGCATGCATTCAATCGTTTTCTTTTCGGGCGCAATGACCTGTGAGGTTACGGTTATTTTGCCTTCACGGTCGTAGGTATCTGCGATTGCGCCTAAATATGCCTCTGCCACATATTCTTTGGACATCCCGATAAAGCGTGAAAGGTGTTTCGTAGCTTTTCTGCCAACAGCGCACAGCAAGAGACCGGTGGCAAACGGGTCTAGCGTACCTGCGTGTCCGATGGTACGTATGCCGGTTGTGCGCCGCAGCGCGTCAATGACGTCATGCGATGTCAGCCCATCCGGCTTGTCAATCAATAAGAACCCTGCTAGCTCCAACGTGTTTACATTTGACATGATGATTTGGTCATTTGAAAATTTGACTCTGTTATACCACGTTTGATTGACAAGTGTCAAAAAACACGCTAAGGTGGGTTAATATGAATGTTTCAGAACTTGCGCGACAACTACATATCTCTATACAAGAACTGCGGGATGTATTCTCGCTTATCGGTTTGCATATAGGCTACCGTGCCATCAAGGTTGATGCGAAAGTTGCAAAAAAAGTCATTGCCAACTGGCCGGAATATCAAAAGATTTGGGAGGCGCATAAGCGCAAACTCGTTGAAGAAGAAGAGCAAAAGAAAAAGGAGCAGAAAGCCGTACAGCACGATCCCGTGGCGTTGCCACCGGTGATTACGGTTAAAATATTCGCCGAACGTATCGGTGTGCCGCTCACGCGCGTAATAGGAGAACTCATGAAAAACGGCGTTCTCGCATCGCTCAACGAACGCATTGATTTTGATACCGCCGCTATTGTTGCGGCGGAGTTTGGTATTGAAACATTTTCCGATAAGAGTGAGACGGATCGCGCGCATGAAGTAACAACGCAGGAAAAACTCTCCGCACTCTTGCAAGAACATGACGCGCAAGCGTTGGCACACCGACCTCCGGTGGTTGTGGTTATGGGGCATGTGGATCATGGGAAAACGAAGCTGCTGGACGCCATTCGGAAAACGGACGTTGTTGCAGGTGAGTCGGGCGGTATTACACAGCATATTGGCGCGTATCAAATAGAGCGCGCAGGAAGGCGAATTACCTTTATTGATACGCCCGGGCATGAAGCGTTTACCTCCATGCGCTCGCGCGGCGCACGCATAGCCGACCTTGCCATTTTGGTCGTGGCGGCCGATGATGGGGTGATGCCGCAGACCGAAGAAGCCATACGTATTATCAATCAGGCGCACATTCCTTTGGTCGTAGCGGTGAATAAGATGGATAAGCCGGAAGCAAATTTGGAAAAAACTAAAACCATGCTCGCGCAATTCGATCTTCTACCCGAGGATTGGGGAGGCAAAATTCCCGTTGTGCCCATATCCGCACTCAAAGGGGATGGGTTGGATAAACTTTTGGAAATGGTATTCCTCGTTGCTGATGTGGAGGGCGATCGTCTGCGCGCAAATCCGCATAAACCCGCGGTTGCAACGGTTGTGGAGGCTCACGTGGATAAGGGCGAGGGTCCAGTCGCAACGCTATTGGTGCAGGCGGGTACGTTGCATCAGGGTGATTATCTTAATGTGGACGGTGTGACTCTCGGACGCGCGCGGATGCTACGGAACGATCAAGGAACGGTGGTTGTGGCAGCTGACCCGTCAACGCCGGTGCAGGTTTTGGGATTTAAGCAAGCGGCAACGATAGGCGATATTGTGGAGGCATCCGCAAAAGCACTGACAAAAATCAGCAAAGCGCGTGTGCGCGCAGCCGAGAGCGCACAAGCATTTACCGCAACTACCTCAAACGCTCAAGAAGAGCAGAGCAGAAAAAAACACATTATTCCGGTGGTGCTGAAGGCCGATGTGCTGGGATCGCTGGAAGCCATTATTGCGCAGATAGAAAAAATGGAACATCCGGAAGTCGGCATTAAAATTATCGCGAAAGGGCTTGGTAATGTTACGGAAAGCGATCTGCAGCAGGCGCAGGCGGCGAACGCGCGTATTATCGGTTTTCATGTACACGCACTTCCGGAAATCGCTTTGCGTGCAAAAGATGGCGGCATCGCTATTACATACTACGACGTTATCTACGAATTGACGAAGCAGTTGAAAAAGGATTTGGCTGATCTATTGCCCCTGATCGTTGAGCGCAAGTTGCTGGGTACCGCACAAATTATCGCGCTTTTTCGTGAAGCGGAAAAACTGCAGGTTGCGGGTTGCCGTGTTACCGGAGGTACGCTTACGGCTGATGCTCATGTGACGATTTTGCGAAACGGCGAGGTGTTGGGTGTTGTGCGTATCGTTCGGCTGCAAATCGGCAAACAGGCAGTCGTGGAGGTCCCACAAGGGTCCGAATGTGGCATAGCACTTGAGGGCAAGCTGCGCGTGCAAGAGCAGGATGTTTTGGAGGTGTTTGCCGAACAAACTAAGAAGAGAACGCTTGAATTTACCTTATAAAGCGTGTTACATGCTTTGGCGAACGCGCGTGAGTATCAGCATTTATGAGTAGGAGTCGCATGCAGCAGGCGGATAGTATATTGCGGGAGGCAGTTTCCCGCGTACTCTCTCGAATGCTGAACATGCCCGAGGGAACACTCATAACCGTTTCCCATATCCGCACGGCGCCCGACCTGCATTCCGCGCGTGTTTTTTTTACCGTATTTCCTGGTGAACGCACGGCAGAGGTGCATGCCGCCCTTCGGCGCGCGCAGCCCGATATCCAAAAATCTCTCGCGGAACAGGTGCAGCTCAAATACCTGCCGCGGCTGCATTTCGTTGCAGATGTGAATGCGCAGAAGACGAGGGAAATAGAAAATCTTCTTGATGAGCTTTCGCGCACGTAGATGCCTTCTCCTATGGACGCAGTACATCCTCCCTTGCATAAAGATATCTATAGCCATATCGCAGACGTGCTTACCCGTGCGCAACACGTGCTGGTGCTTACGCATAAAAAACCCGATGGCGATACCCTGGGAGCCGCAGCCGCATTTGCAAAATATCTCAAAAATCAAGGAACGCGCTTGACGCTCTTTTGTCTGGACGGTCCGGGAAGTGATTTGGATTTTCTGCCGCTTCGCGATCAGATACTGACTGATCCCCGTAAACTTTCCATTGAGCTTTTTGACGTGATAGCCGGTTTTGATTTTAGTACACTGTCGCATACGGGGATTGAGGCTCTGCTCGCGCACCGCGCGCAGGGCAGTACGCTCATAAACTTTGACCACCATTTTTCCAATATGCGTTTTGGTGATATCAACCTGGTTGATGAAACGGCACCCTCAACAACCGCGGTGTTGCATGCGTATTTCAAATTCGTTGGCGCAAAAATTGATGCCGATATGGCAACCGCGCTACTCACCGGTCTCGTGACGGATACGGGAAGTTTTACCAACGCCGCTACGAATATAGAGGCTTTTACCATTGCATCCGAACTCTTGAACAGTGGAGCGAAAATTCAGCGTATTCTCCAGTCCACATTTCACAACAAATCTCTCGGCGCACTCAAAGTTTGGGGTATTGCGTTTTCGCGGCTTGTGAGGGATAGCAGGAGCGGTCTTGCCGTAACGATACTCACCAGGGAAGACCTTGCGCTGTGTGGGGTAGATACCGCAGCGGCTGACGGCATAGCTAATTTCTTAAACATCTTGGGCGATGTTGATGCCGTTCTGGTGCTGCGAGATGATGACTCTGGTTTTATTAGAGGAAGTTTACGTACCACCAAAGAACTTGATGTATCGGTTTTGGCGCGCTATTTCGGCGGCGGCGGCCATAAAAAAGCCGCGGGATTCACCTTGCAGGGGATCCTCAAGCGAACAAATGATACGTGGCGTGTAGTGTAATTTTTTCATTTTGCATCGGCGGTATAAAACCTGTACTGCAAGGAGCATGCGACTCCCATGACCGGCTCACGGACCCCCTGACTATTGGGGGTTGCATGCAAAAAACATTTGTGGTATGGTAGTAGCATAACTACTTTATCAATTTCAACGGTCAAGCATATCGTTACGTTACCACCTATCTGCTTGCAGCGACCGCTATAGATGAAGTTATGCCGTGTAGCAACGGAATACGCATATATGCAAGACGTACGTGAGTTTCTTCTGCCTACAACTATTCTCCAGTGCTTACGCGGAAAAGCAATTTCCACGTCTTTTTGTGGACCCGTTTCGCTCTCGCTACGCCAAAACTGCCTGCGGGAACTCGTGGTATAATTTTCTCATCATAAGTTTGTCGGATGATCCGATAACGTACCGAGTGCTGGCAGTTCTACCTATATGCCGGCTACGTTTGTTTTTTTGATTGGGGGGATCACCATTGGTCTTCTTTTCGGATTTTTGCTGCGCAAGATGATTGTGCAGAACAAGATTGAAACTGCGGCCAACAAAGCGGAGCAGATTCTTATTGATGCAAAAAACAGGGAAAAGGACCTGCTCTTAAAAGCTAAAGAAAGAGCGCTTGCATTTATTGATGAAGCAAAACAAGAAGAAGCTGCGCGCAGAAAGGAACTTCGCGTCTTGCAGCAGCGTCTTGAGCAGCGGGAAGGCGCGTTCAGCAAAAAACTGCTGGAGCTGCAGGACAAACAGCAAAAACTGTATGATAAGGTGCAGCAAGTGGAGCAAATCAAAGGGGATATTGAAGATGTTAAAAATCAGACAGTGAAAAAATTGGAAGAAGTTGCGCATTTGACTCGTGAAGAAGCCGAGCAACGTCTGCTCGTCCAAGTTGAGGAAAGCGCGCAAGAGAACCTCTTGACGCGCATGCGCAAGCTGGAAGCGCAGAGTCAGGAAGAGCTCCAGCACAAGGGGCTTGAGATACTCGTCAATGTCATTGAGCGGTGCGCGACTAATCACGTGTCCGAATTTACCACGACGGTCGTGGATTTGCCGAACGATGAAATGAAGGGGCGCATTATCGGGCGCGAAGGGCGTAATATTCGCGCTATTGAGCACTTGACGGGCGTGGAGCTGATTGTTGACGATACCCCGGGGGTCATTACTGTTTCCGGATTTTCTCCCATACGCCGACAAATCGCTAAGCGCGCATTGGATTCTTTGATTAAGGACGGTCGCATTCATCCGGGGCGTATTGAAGAGGCGATAGAGACTGCAAAAAAAGAAATTGCGCTTGATGTCAAGAAAGCGGGTGAGGACGCGCTCTACAAACTGGGCATTCCGCCGCAAGATCCGAAACTCACGCAGATTCTCGGGCGGCTCAAGTACCGCACCAGCTACGGACAGAACCAGCTGAAGCATTCCATGGAAGTGGCAATGCTTGCCGAGATGCTCGCAAAAGAAGTTGGCGCCAATGTGCAGGTGTGCAAAAAAGGAGGTCTCTTCCATGATATCGGCAAAGCGATTGACCACGAAGTGCAAGGAGGACACCCCGAAATCGGCTACGACCTGATGAAAAAATTCGGCATGCCGGAAGAGATCGCCTATCAATCCATCGCGCACCACGAGGATCATCCAAAAACACTTGAGGGTATTGTGGTGAAAATTGCCGATGCAATTTCCGGATCGCGTCCGGGCGCGCGCCGCGATTCGCAAGAGCAGTACATTCAGCGTCTGGAAGAGCTGGAGGGTATTGCCCAAGGATTTACTGGTGTAGAAAAAGTGTATGCGATCCAGGCGGGTCGTGAGGTAAGGGTCTTTGTAACGCCGCAGCAGGTGACCGATATGCAGGCGCAGCAGCTTGCTAAAAATATTGCAACACAAATAGAAAAAGACATGCAGTATCCCGGGGAAATTAAGGTGAATGTGATACGCGAAACGCGGGTTATTGAATATGCGCGATAATAATCAACCGATAAACCCATAAACTGTAATACCACATACAATTTGCACAGTATGGGCGGTATGTGGTAACTTACGCAGTATGACCATCTTATTCTTAGGAGATGTAGTAGCCAGAATCGGACGCCGTGCGGTCGCGCGAGGTTTGCCCAAGTGGAAGAAAACCTACAAACCGGATCTCATTATTGCGAATGTGGAGAACTTGGCACACGGCAAGGGGGTAACGGAAAAAACGCTCAAAGAAATGAGCGACTTGGGTATAGGTGTCTTCACCTCCGGAAACCACATTTGGTCTAATAAAGAGGTTTTTGCGTTGTACGCAAAAAAAACACATGCTATGCTCTTGCGACCCGAAAACTATCCTCCGGAATTGCCGGGAAGCGGCTTATGGCAAGGCGTAGTCGGTAAAAAATACGTCGCGGTAGTCAATCTCATCGGACGCGGTTTTATGCCGGGAAGCTACGATTGTCCGTTTCGCGCATTTGACCGCTTATGGCAACAGGTGAAAAAAGATGCCATCGTGTTTGTTGATTTTCACGCCGAAACAACTTCCGAAAAGGCGGCATTTGCGTGGTACGTTGACGGCCGTGCGACCGCAGTCGTCGGGACGCATACCCATGTGCCGACCGCAGACGCCAGAAAACTCGCCAAAGGAACCTTTTTTATCACCGATGTAGGCATGTGCGGCTATCACGACGGCGTTATTGGCGTGCAAAAAGAAGGGATTATGGAGAGTATGATGTTGCAGTACCGGCAGCATAAAATTTGGCCCGAAAAAGGCAATGCCGCAGTGAATGGCATTGTATTAACCTTTCCGGAACGCAAGGGAAGCAAGCCAACCTTTACGCACATCCATGATGAAGTGCGCATTGAGTAACCGAGTACGTATATCGGTAGCGAGCAGTTTTGCAGAGTGGAGCAATGCGAAAATTGAGCAGAAACGCGTAGCCGCAGTATTCCTTTGTTATGTACTTTACCTACCTATACGAAAGGAGGTGATCGTATGAATAAAGCGGAACTTATTACCGCTGTTGCCGAAAAAACTTCACTACCGCGCAAGCAGGTTGAAGAAGTGGTGGAATCAATGCTGGAGATGATTGTACGCACGCTCAAAAAAGGAGGTAGCGTGCACTTAACGAGCTTTGGTACGTTTTTGGCGCGCAGGCGCGAAGCGCGCATGGGAGTGCATCCACGAAATCCGCAACAGCGCATCCACATGCCTGCGGTAACCGTGGCAAAATTTCAAACAGGCAAGGGACTGAAAGATGCGCTGAAACACCATGACGCTACTTCCCTATAAATAACAATCATCTTGCATGTGAGCGAGAAAGCGCCTATACTGTTTTGCGTTGTGTTCGGTAACGTGCAGGGTGTCGGCTATGAGCTTGTCCGTAGCAGCATGAGAGCTCTCGTAGCTCAACTGGATAGAGCGCTTGGCTTCGGACCAAGAGGTTGCAGGTTCAAATCCTGCCGAGAGCACCATCCGGGCGCATAGCTCAATGGTAGAGCAGTTGCCTCTTAAGCAATTGGTTGGGGGTTCGAGTCCCTCTGCGCCCACCAATAAAAAACAACTTTCATAGAAGTTGTTTTTTATTGAAAATATGTGAAGATGCAAAGAGGATCGTTATCTTACCCTCAATCTTATATATCTACCAAATTGACCACTTTGATCTTGTTGTTGCTGGTTGGCGCGGCGTTTTGTGCCGGGTTTGTCGTTTATCCGCAACTGCCCGAGCGCATCGCGTCTCATTGGAATGTGGAAGGTCAGGCTGATGCTACGCTGTCCAAAACATGGGGCATATTTCTCTTTCCGCTCATCATGGCTTTGTTGTTCGCCTTGTATGCCGCAATTCCCTACCTTGATCCGCTCAAAAAAAATATTCAATCATTCCGCCGGCAGTACAATCTATTTTGGTTGATCTTCAGCATTTTTATGGCGTATGTGTATGCGCTTTCTCTTTTGTGGAATATCGGCAGCCGGTTTGATATTAGTCGTATGCTCATGCCCGCGATAGCGGTGTTATGGTACGTACTTGGCAGCGTGCTGCAACAATCCAAGCGCAACTGGTTTATGGGCATTCGCACGCCGTGGACACTCTCAAACGATGTTGTGTGGCACAAGACGCATCAGCTTGGAGGAAAACTATTTAAACTGTCCGCGCTCATTGTGCTCGTAAGTATTTTCGTGCCATCAACCGCGTGGCATTTTTTGCCATCATCATTCCCGCGTTTGGCACAGCGCTTATAATGGTCGTGCACTCGTTTTTTGCATACCAAAAGGAAACATCTCGCCAAAAATAAAAAATTCCCGAAAACTGCTTCAGGAGTATCAGGAAAAAACGGGTTGCCGCTTTCAGTAGAGCGGTTTAATTTCGGTAGCGAGTCCGACGTTGCTTTCTCGAACGCTGTCTTTGATCGGCCAGACGGTATAGGTTTTACCTGCGAGAAGGCCTAAAGTCGCCCGCACATTACAGAAAAGCATGTCAGTGCAGCGCAGCTTAATATTTTCGGGTACAAGATGCGTTCGGGTTGAGCCATGATATAGCAGAGAGGTGATCGCGTACACGCGCAGTAGTGCGCACCGATCTCTCCAGAACAAATTCGTGAATTTTTCGGTGCAGTCTATGCACGTGAGGTGCCATCCTACGAGATCTTTTTTCTTGAACGCCTAATGATCTCTGTAGAAATCTCCTTCCGGAAACACGTCCTCCCCAAGCATTTTGCACAAAGAGAGTAGCGACACGGGCGGTATGGCAACTACATGCAGTGCTGTCGGTATGTTTTCAGCTGCGCGCATGTAAAAGGCACGGTCGTAAATTTTTGCACATGCGGCTGTATCTGCTGCGGCGGAGTGCGTAAATAGCTTGCACACTGGGTAAGGGAAAGTACGCGGTCTTTTCCCATGATATCCCAAGCGTCCTGTGCTGGCATTGGTCTGAGAGACGATGTTTTCGTTTGCATGCCGCTACTCCCAAAGAAAAGAATTTGATGCCCGAACCTATTTCGGACAATGAGATACCGCGTGCTACGCAGAATTATCTTACCAGATCAACAGATCATATCTTGTTATAGCATATTGCGCGCGCGTGTCAATCAAGGACTTTTGCATAAGCTCATCAATGACCACTATCCCGCCTAATCTGCGTTCCTTATACTTACCCCCTTCAGAGCACGTTTGCCGAGAACGGCTTTTTATTTTTCCGGATACTTGCCTCCCCGCAAAAAAAGCGGTAAGGTACACCCACTATGGCAGATGTTGATGACATAAAACAGCGCATAGATATTGTAGAATTGGTGCGTGAGTACGTTCCGGGTTTGGCGCGTGCGGGGACGAACAACTGGAAGGCGCGCTGCCCCTTTCATACTGAAAAATCACCCTCATTCATGGTGAGCGCGGACAAGCAAATTTTTCACTGTTTCGGCTGCGGCGAAGGAGGAGATATTTTTACCTTTGTCATGAAGCAGGAGAACGTGGAATTTCCCGAAGCACTGCGCACACTCGCGCAGCGCGCTGGGGTGGAGCTGACTCCCGAAAATCCCCAACGCAGAAGTGAAAAAACACGCTTGTTGGATCTACTCGCACACGCCGCAAAATTTTTTGAAGCGGTGTTGGCGCATCGGCAAACGGGTGTCAAAGCGCGATCCTATCTTGACCAGCGCGATGTGCCGGAAGAGTTGCGCATGACTTACCGGCTTGGCTACGCTCCGGATCAATGGAACGGACTTTCGCTGGCACTCAAGAAAAAAGGTTATACCGAGAGCGAACTGCAGCGTGCCGGACTCTCCATGATCTCGCCAAAAGGCGGGGTGTATGACCGCTTTCGCGATCGGCTGATATTTCCCATAAAAAATACCAATGGCGATATAGTTGGTTTTGGCGGACGCGCACTGGGTACGGATGATGAGCCTTCCCACACGGATGCACAAGGTCCCAAGTATCTCAATTCTCCGCAAACGCCCGTGTATGACAAAGGGCGAACGATCTACGGTTTGTATGAGGCCAAGCAGGCGATACGGGATACCAAAGCGGCGGTGCTCGTGGAAGGATATATGGACGTGCTTGCGTCTGTCAAAGCCGGAGTCGCCCATGCGGTTGCCGTATCGGGGACGGCATTGACTCCGGATGCCGTCCGCCAGCTCAAGCGCTTTGCGCCTATGCTCATTTTTTCCCTTGACACTGATGCTGCGGGTGCGGCAGCAACCGATCGCGGTGTACGCATAGCGCTTGCGCATGGTGCGGAAGTGCGTGTGGCTCCGGTGCCGTTCGGCAAGGATCCTGACGAGTGCGTACGGCATGATCCTGAACTGTGGCGGAAAACAATCACCGATGCGCGGCCTTTTATGGCGTATGCGTTTGATCGCGCGACGCACGATAGAGATGTATCGCAGGTGGCGCATAAGCAACAGATTACCAATGAACTCTTGCCCTACATGGCCGTTCTTACAGATGATGTTGAACGTGAACACTGGTTGCAGAAACTCTCCGTTTTGGTTGGTGTTGCGCACGAGGCACTGCGCGATCGCTTGCGCAAGGAAAAATCTGCAGGAACGTACCCGGAAAAAGGAGGTGAAATTGCCGTTGTACAGCAACAACTCTCTCGCGCACACGTATTGCTGGGACTCGCGCTTGCCTATCCGTTCGTTTTAGATTTTGTCGCCGATCACCTGGATCCGGAAACGATTGTGGAAAACTCGGTACGAGATATTTACAAGAAATTGCTTTTCACCTATACTACATCTATTGGTTCCAATCCCTCGAAATTTTTGCAGGAGGATTTTTTTCGTTCGCTTGATACTCAAGTGGATGACTTGAAACAACTTACCCTCCGTATAGAAAAGGATTTTGCCACTTTCACTCCCGATGCTATCCACCAAACGGCCGTGCAGCTTGCCGCAGACCTTGCGAAAGAGTGGATCGTGGAGCGCAAAGCCGAACTTATCCGCAAGCTGGCAAGCACGCCTCCTGCTCAACAGGAGGAAGAAATTTATAAAGAACTCAATCGTCTCAACCGTGAGCTGGCACATCTACCGTAAGCACACGCATGATGCGCTCCACTGCCTTTCTGGATGGATCCAACAGAGAGGTGGGGTGGTGCTGTGCCATTTTGCATACTTCCTATGACATCTCGTACCAAAAAAATCGCAACTGACGCGAGAAATAAAACCCACGCGGCAACCCGGAAGAAAAAACAGGGGGTGCAGAAAAACCCGATGCGCGGAGCGCGTCCGAAGAAACGGTCAAGCAGGCATGCTGCAGGCAGAGGCGGTGTAAAAAAGACCGCGCCTAAAACCGCGCGCGCCGCGGCAACTCCTCCGGCTAGCTCACCGGTAGCCGTTGCCGCGCTCCTCCAAAAAGGGCGTTCACGCGGATTTATAACCGAGACAGAAATTCTTTACGTCTTTCCCAACCTTGAGTACTACACGGATACATTTGAAGATTTCCTCCTTGACATTGAAGAGCAGGGTATTCGGTTGGTAGAACAGGCTGCGGGATTTTTGGGCACCACATCTGAAACGCCGTCCACCGGGCCAGCGTCGCACAAAGAGGAGAAGATCTCACCTCTTTTACATACAGATCTTTCCGACATTTCAACCGATTCTATTCAAATGTATCTGCGGGAGATTGGAAAGGTACCGCTCTTGACCGCAGAAGAAGAAGTGGCGCTCTCCAAGCGTAAGGATCAGAATGATGAGGAGGCGAAGCAGCGGTTAATTGAAGCGAACCTGCGCCTTGTTGTTTCCATAGCAAAAAAATTCACGGGTAAATCACTCTCGTTATTAGATCTCATTCAAGAGGGGAATATCGGACTCTTCCGCGCGGTGGAAAAATTTGAGTACAAAAAAGGATATAAATTTTCCACGTACGCGACCTGGTGGATTCGCCAGGCTATTACGCGCGCGCTCGCCGACCAATCTCGCACCATACGTATTCCTGTACACATGGTGGAAACGATCAATAAATTTCAGCAAATTGAGCGGCAGCTGATTCAGGATTTGGGTCGCGAGCCTTTGCCTGAAGAAATTGCGGCGGAAATGGGGGAAGACGTGGAAAAAGTGCGGCATATTATTAAAATATCACAGGATACGGTATCGCTGGAAACCACGGTCGGCGAAGACGAAGAAGATTCCACGCTTGAGGACTTTATTGAAGACATTAAAAATGTTACGCCGGATCGTGCGGCCGCATTGCAGCTGTTGCGCGGTTATGTGCGCGAAACGATTGAGGAATTAAGTCCTCGTGAAAAAAAGATTCTGGAAATGCGCTTCGGACTGTTGGATGGCGTTGCGCATACACTGGAGGAAGTGGGGCAGGAATTTGAGGTAACGCGCGAACGCATCCGTCAGATTGAAGCGAAGGCGCTGGAGAAAATTCAGAAGCACACGGGGGTGCGCAAGCTCAAGGATTATTACTAACTTTTCTTTCCGCCTACATGCAGCACATTCATGTTATTTATATTTTCATCTCTTTTCTATGGACACAGCAAAATTAGCGGCGTACGTTGGTGAGCAGCTGCGCAACCGCGTAGCGCCAAAAGATATCAAAGAGCAGCTTGCGGCGGTTGGCTGGTTGGAAGACGAAGCCGATGCGGCCTTAGCACGCGGACTTGCGGAAGCGGGTGTGCCGGTTCCCGAAGGCAAGGAAGTCGGCGGGAAAAAAGCATCGGTTGCTGAAATTGCGGTCAATTTTTTCTCGTTCGTGCTCTTGGGCGCGGTGGCGTTTGCGCTGGGCGCGCTATACTTCGGCATCATCAATCGGTATTTCCCCGACCCGCTGGTTGACCGCACGCTGTATTATCAAACCAACACTTTGGCGAAAGTCATCCACTACGCGATTGCGACACTCATTATCGCGTATCCCTTGTACTATGCCGCAGTGCGTATTTGGTTTCGCCGCTTTCATGCGGAGGTGAAAAAGACTGAATCCCGCCTGACCAAATGGCTTACCTACATCGTGCTGATTGCTGCTGCCGGAACGGTGGTGGGCGATCTCATCACCGCGCTGTTTACTTTTTTCCAGGGGGAGATCACGGTACGCTTTTTTCTGAAAGCGGTAACAGTGCTCATCATTGGTGCCATGATTTTCATCTTCTACTTCCTTGAGCGCAGAAAAATCCAGTACGGACAGGCTATTGAGCGCACGGTCTTTGCCTCACTGGGGAGCGCGGTGAGCGCGCTGATCGTAGTAGGTATTATACTTGGCTTTGTTGCCACAGGATCTCCGACGACCGCGCGCATGGTAGGATTTGATATGCAGCGTTCACAGGATCTACAGAGTATATCGTATGCCGTCCAGTCATTTACGCGCCGCTTTGAACGCTTACCCGAATCGCTGGATGAGCTGATGCAGGCGAATGGCTCTTACGGACCTATAACCGCGCTTGATCCCGAAACCGGCACGCCCTACGAATACCGCGTAGTGGCGCAGCCGCTTGGTACCAGCGCCATTCGTGAAGGTACTTACGAACTGTGCGCGATTTTTTCGCTTGTAGCGGAAAGGGGAGTGACGGCATATGGTACGAAATATGACGCACACGATGCGGGGCGAAGCTGCTTTACTGAAATTACATCCGCAAAATAGGTAAAAATTTCACGCAAAACCGCTCCACCCTCTCACGGGGGTGGAGTTTTGCATAAAAAACATCATTAAGATGTAACATACTAGGACTTATGCGCTTGCCCGTCTCCACGGTCATTCTCGTGTAAACGGGAATCTATATAAAATCCTTGGATTCCACAGCCCGCATATCCGGTAGGCAGGCCTCTCGCGGGAATGACAATCAAATGCGTAAGTCCTATATAAACTAACTAACTCAATTCCCGCCAAAAATCATATAAAGCGATACGCAGCCAAGCAGGTCCAATTTCATATACCATTCGCCCCCTTTCCTTCATACCTGTCCAAAATCCGTATTTTTTCTCTTTGATCGTTTGACGATAGGGGAAAACTTCATAACCAAACTTTCCCCCTCTTTTTTTGACGAAGAAGTTAAGTCCGGTTTCAACACGAAAACCTTTTTTATAAAAAGCTGGAAGCGTTTCCCAATCTTCTCGTAGGACGCAGCGTTCCCCAGTATTGATGGCAAAAAGCGGTACTACTTGCTGCTCGGCATTGCTCCGTATGCCAAGATACGTTCGATAGTGCCCTGATGTTACGGGATGAATGATCCCGTGCGCGTGCTCGGGCAAGAATCCGGATAGATCGGCATCACAGAAAAAAAGATACCTGTCCTTGGTCGCACGCACGCCCGTTTCCATAGCAGCTCCCTTGCCTTGATTTTGCTTATGGAGGATGAGGTGAACGCTGGGGAATGTTTTGCGTATCCAAAGAGGAGGATCTTTTGAGCCATCGTCAACGACGATTATTTCTGATACATCACGACAGGCGGTAAGCGCCCGTAGCACCGGTTCAATGCGCTGCCCTTCGTTATATGCTGGCACAATAGCCGTGACCAATTTAGTATCTTTCGAGTACTGCTTTGAGTTTTTGGTTTCATAAGAGATAAAAGCACGAGAGAAAAATTTAGTTACTTCTTCAGTAACGCGATCACGTGTTTTATAGGAAAGAAAGATATTATGCCACCCGCCGTGAAGAATAAGAGGTATTTGCTCAACGCTTTTTGTGCAGGCCATGCTTTGCGCAGCACTTTTCTCATAGGCAAACGTATCATGCGGATCATGTATGGAAAGCAAAGGGCAGAAAATATTATTTCCCGTTCGTTGCAGAAGTTTTTTTGCCTCGATTATGATACGCAGACCTTTACCGGGCATGGAGGGGTAAAAAAATATTTTTGATCTTTCAACGTATTCTTGCCTAGTAAAATATTTTGGCCATAACTTTTTACGCCGGGTAAGTAAGCGGGCGCACGGCAGGCTATAAGGATAACGCAACGTAAAGGGGATCAGTGTAGTAAATAGGGCAACAGGAACATGTGTTCGAGCGGACAGCATGGCAATATACGCGCCAAAGCTATGCCCTCCAACAGCAATAGGATAACCGAGTTGAGCAGCAAGAAGTACCTCATCCTCCGCCCATTGGATGTAATCGTTGAGTTCCAGCGACAGCATATTCTCAACGCGCGTTCCGTGTCCTGGCAGAATAGGAACTAAAACGCGGGCGTTGAGAGAATGGGCTAGGCACTTTGGAAGTTCACCAAAATCTGCCGTTCCTCCCGTATAGCCATGGAAGAGGATAATCGTTCTCCGAGCGTTCTTGTTGCCGTAATAAAGTGTTAGCCTTCCTTTTCTATTATCTTCCGATTGAGCCATATGCGCAGTGCATAAAGGGCAACGGCAGTGAGAGCAATTATGCCGATGCCATAAGTAATATTATCAAATATTTTTGCAAGGTTTGTAATACCGCGCCCTGTTAGCCACCCTACAATGCAAATGGCCGTTGCCCAAAGCAGTGTTACGACCATGTTGTACAAGGTAAAGATCAGAAAAGGTATGGGTTTGCGCGCAAGATAAAATATGGTCACAATACGTGTGCCGTAGAGAAACTTTGTCGTGAGCAATATAAGGAAGATGTTATTCTTAGCTATGCGCGTTGCAAATCCGGTAATTTGAGAAAATCCTTTGCGTATTTTTTCCCGCTTGTCGATCCACTTGGAAAAACGGCCGCCTACCCAGTACCAAAGTGAATCCGAAAGCAAGGTTCCAATGTAAGAAAAAATAAGAACTGTGGAAAATGGTATAAAATCTGTTGCTGAAAGTATGGCAATGAGGATAATGGTTTCTTCACCACCAAAAAAAGAGCCGATCAGCGGCAACAAAAACAGGTAGGGAAATTGTGCGCTTGCTGCGACGAGAAACGCCTCAAAACTGCTCATAGATGAGATGCCATCGGATGGCAAAGATGTGTTTGCGAATATATATCAAACCACCTCATCAGTATAGCAAATAAACAGGCTAACAAAAACATTCCCTCACGGGGGTGGAGTTTTGCATAAAAAAACCGCCATGGAACAATTGGCGGCTTTGTGCGGAGAGTATTTTGTCATGATGATGCCTCTTGCAAGGAGTTTTGATATGCGGGCTTGATCCACAAGAGTTCAGAGTCTGCTGTAATGTAACAAATTTGCAGCGGAAGAAAGGTAAAAAACTCCTCGCGCGATCCTGCGAAGAAAGCGAATCCGCCCAATGGACTGTACGTGATCCTACCTTCTATAACGGTAATAATGTTGTCAATCACGTTCACCCTTTTTGGCACATCATGAGTAGCCACACCATCCATAAGTTCAATCAAGTAAGGTCCGCGATGCATCCAAAAACCGCACCGGTTGGTAAATGTACTCCATGTACTGCGGCTGTTTTCCGGCATGGCACGTTCCTTTTAGCGTGGGGGGTGGTAAGAGCGTATGTACGAAATATACTAGCACCATTTTATGCAGTTGTACAGAGCCACATAAGCATCCATGGTACTATAGATCAACGGTTTCTTACTCCATACGTAAAACACCCTCGGTTACTGCCGAGGGTGTTTAGAGAAGTTGATGTGATTACCACTTGGAACCGCCGCCGCGATTGAATCCGCCGCCAGATCTGGGGCGCTCTTCTTGCGGGCGCGCTTCATTAACCGTAATGGTTCTACCGTCAAGCTCTTTTCCGTTGAACATGTCAATCGCTTTAGTGGCATCACCTTCCGTGGCAAATTCCACGAAGCCGAATCCCTTGGAGCGATTGGTCATCCTATCCATAATGATGGTAGCGGATGCCACTTCCCCCGCCTGGGAGAAATAGTCGCGCAGACCGTCTTCTGAAGTGTTGTAGGATAAACCGCCAACGTATAACTTTTTTGACATACTTTCCTTACAAAATCTTTGACTGAATAAAACGTAAGCCGACCTGCCTTAGGCACTCTCTTTGAACCTGACACAAAAATAATGTAAGGAGAGAAAGCGTAAGTTACTTACAGAACATAGCATACAGCATTTACGAATTATTGTCAACACCTTATTGACGTAAAATAATGGTTATGCTACATCTATGCATTCATCTTCCCCATGCGCCGTACATGAGAAAATAATTGCGGCTATGGAAAACAACAACACCTATCATGTCAAAAAAGAGAGTGTTTTTGAGGCGCGGTGGGATACGTATATTACCTATGTTCGTTGGTGCGGGGTTCGTGTGGGTTGGCATTTTCGGGCTATGGTGGTTTCAGTCTCGGCATGTGCCATCAAATTATAGCGGCATGTGGCACGGCATAGATGTCTTGCTATTTGGTTTGCTGACGCTGGTTGTATGGTATCAGATGGTGAGTGAAATGCTGACCTGGGAAGTCGCGCTGTTTATGAAAAAACCAAAGCATACCGCACCTCCTGGTGGGCTGAAAGTCGCGTTATGCACCACATTTGTTCCCGGAAAAGAACCCTATGACCTGCTTGAAACAACGCTCAAAAAAATGGCTGCGGTCGCGTATCCGCATGACACGTGGCTTTTGGATGAGGGTGATGACCCGTGCGCAAAAAAATTATGCAAGCGGTACGGGGTGCTGCACTATACGCGATGGGGCAAGTCGGAATATAATACCGAAGATGGCGCCTACAAAAAGAAAACCAAAGCAGGAAACTACAATGCATGGTTTACCGTACATGGTGCCGCATACGATATTGTGGCACAGCACGACGTTGATTTCATGCCGAGACAAATGTACCTTCACCGGATACTCGGCTATTTTAAGGACCCCGATATCGCGTTTGTCGGAACTCCGCAACTCTACGGGAATGAAGAAGATTCCTGGATTGCCAAAGGTGCCGCAGAACAGGCATACGGATTTTACGGTCCTACGCAGAAAGGTCTCTTCGGGCATGACATGCAATTATTTATTGGCGCAAACCATGCGATACGCGTTGCGGCGCACAATGATATTACGGGCTACTCGGGACACATTGTGGAAGACCATTTGACCGGCATGAGAATCTACGCCAATCGCTGGAAGAGTGTCTATGTGCCGGAGGCGCTTTTGATAGGTGAAGGTCCCGCAACGTGGGATGCGTACTTCAGCCAGCAGATGCGCTGGGCATTTGGGCTCATGGACATACTCTTTCGGCACAGTCCGAAACTCATTCCCCGAATGCGCGCACACCACGGACTGCATTACTTTTTGTTGCAGCACTACTATTTCTATGGCATGGTGCAAGCGATCGGGTTGTTGCTACTTTCCCTTTATTTCTTTTTTGGCATGCAATCTACCTCCATGGAAGGGTACACGTGGCTTCTCTTCTATTCGGTATTTCTCATACTACAAATTGTTATTTTTCTTTGGCTGCAGCGTTATTACATCAGGCCGCAGCACGAGTCCGGATTTCACCTTCGCGGGAAATTGCTGAATGTGGCAGTTTGGCCGGTGTATATGGTGGCGTTTTTCGGGGCGTTGGTCGGCAAGAAATTGCCCTATCGCGTAACACCCAAAGGATCGGCGCAAGCCATGGATACTCCTCCCGCCCTTTCACTTTTTATTCCGCACCTGCTTCTCGGCCCTATAAGTTTTGTAGGCAGCATGGTTGGATACGTCAAGGGTAATGCCGCGCCGCAACTCATGTTTTGGGCAATGCTCAATACGGTATGCATGTACGGTTTTGTTTTGCTTGCTGCGTATACTACCGTCAAACATACCATACAAAAACGCAACAAGAAGCATCTTACGGAAACCGTTTTGCACTACAAAGAAGAAGCTCCGTAGGAGGAGCTTCTTCTCATGTTCACGGTATTGCTTGTGGGTGTGTGGTTACTCAACATTAATGGCAGCATCTACGGTTGTTTCAGTATTTACCGCAAGGGACGTGACGAGCGTTTTGAGCACCAAACCGAATCTTGCCGCCGTGGAGAGTTCAGCGGATGTTTCTGCGGACGTAACCGCATCTGCAACCGCTGCATGTAATGCTGTCTCATTGAGTTCGGCATCAACTTTATACAAAAATCGGTACCAAGGGAAGCGCACCTTCACCTGCTGCGGCATGCGCCCGCGTATCCCGTCGCCAAACGTAACTTCAGTTTCACTCTTGATGGTTGTGGCGAACATACCTAAGAACTTCGCGGGTACTTTATAGGAAATATGTTCGCTGTCCGTATCGGCTTCAACTGATGCGACTTTCGGATCGCGCAGCAGAATCCCGGTGGCAAAATTTTCCAAATCCTGCTCCGATTGGAGTTGCGCATGCGCTTTTACCGTTTGCATAAACGCCGCTTTCTTTTCCGCGTCCCATCCGCGTACGAGTACCGCGCTTACCGCAACATTGTTGCCGGATGACAGAAAACCGTTAGGGGTAGTGGTAGCGGTTTCAGTATCCTTGCCCGCGCGATCCTGCGCGTTAGCGCGCATTTCTCTACCCGCGCCACCACGGTCATTATCGGTATCTTCCTCATCATATTCCGTCGCACCATCATCGGATGCGGAAGCACCTATTTCCAGAGCCTCGGTTGCATAAATGGCAGGTTTGTCATATTTTTCGTACAGATCAGCCGTGGCCGTGGCATTGATTGCAGCTTCCATGACCTCCGTTTGTACGCCAACAGTAAGCTGCGCGTTGCCTTGCCGCGCAGCCTGCGCGCTTGCAACAAAGGGGAAAATAACCATGAGGAGAAAAGACACAAGAGTAGCCTGCATAGAAAAGTTCGTATGTAAGATAAATATAATGTAGGTAGTGCGATAGGTACATGGCTATTATGCGGAAAAAAGTTACAACCTGATCCATCCTACAGATGTGCATTGGACATCGGCAGGATGGTTTTTTGAGGGTAGAAAACCTTGTAAAAACCTGTCTGTTCCAGTATAAAACTGGAAACGATAACTCACCATACCGTACTATTGTCAAATATATGGCGTTCGTTTGGTATTGTGGTTGTGGGTGCGGCGTGGTTTTACCGATATACTAGGTCAAGAAAACCGGTTGACATACCTATCGTGCTACGCTACACTATTTTTGTTCTTTTCATAAAGAAATATTCCGGGGTAGCTCAGCGGTAGAGCAGTTGACTGTTAATCAATTGGTCGTGGGTTCGAATCCCACCCCCGGAGCCATATGGGATGAGCAGAGCCAAAAGCTCTGCTTTTCTCTTTATTTACGGGCTTATTCAGATGTTCGAATATTTTATTTTGGTCTATTTTCTCTCCCATAAGCTCGCCGACTCGGTCAAAGATGATTTTAAACGCTTTGTGAAGGGAAACCTCGACTTTTTTGCCGTTTAGCGTAGTGTTCGAAAAAATCAGGGACAAAAGTAGTTTTTTATCGTCCACCATCTCCACTTTGTTCCGGTTGATGTAAATTTTCCATGCTTGCTTGGCCACTTGGAGGACCGTCACGCCCATTTCGAAGTATTTCAGGTTGGCATCCTTGTGCTTGTTGAGGTTGTCCAGTATCTGCTCCTGCTCAATTTTGTATTGCTCAAATTTCTTTTTATAAAAATCCTCGCTGATTTTCTCGTCGATCTTGTTATCGTATATCTTGTCCAGCCGTTGCGTGGCCACTTCATACCGGCGGTTGAGCTCGGCCGTTGATTTGTTGCGGAATTCTATTTCCTCGCTATGGCTTTCCTTGAGAGCTTCCTGGACCCAGGAGAGCATACTTTCCACGGCCTGTTCGCCTTTGGGGTTCAGCGAGTTCATGGTTTCTATCAGTTGTGTGTCCAAGACTTCCTGCCGGACAAACTCCCTTTGTTGGCAGTTTTTATAATGGTTGCAGTGGCCGTACCAGTGGCCTCGTTGTATTTCCCATGTTATCCGGCCTTTGCATTCGTTACAGCGGAAGACGTTTTTAAAGAGCGGATTATGCTTGAAATATCTCGGCGTGCCGTTGGTATGCATGATTTCCTGGCACCGGTCATATAGCTCTTTGGTGATGAGCGGTTCGTGTTCACCTTTGGTCAGCCGGCCGTCCCAGCGGTTCGTGCCGAAGTAGAACGGATCGCCGAGAAGTTGATGGACTCTTGAATGGCTTACTTTATTTCCTCCACGGGACCGCAAGCCTTCAGCATAGATGACTTCGGACAGTTTTTTGGTTGAGTAGCGGTTAGTGGCGTATAAGTCAAACATTTTTTTAATGAGCGGCGACTTGTCCGGATCAATCACATGGATTTTATGTCCTTTTTCGCCAATGGTTTTATATCCAAGCGGCGGTTTGGCCGGAAGCCAGCCTTGGGACAGTTTTTCTTTTTGTCCTTTCCTGACGTTTTCAGAAAGCAGTCGGATATAATACTCGGCTGTGGCGACTTTAACTCGCCACATAAACCATTCGTGCGACTTGGAGTCTTTGTGAAGAGTACAGCCTTCTTTCACCAGATGAATGGTATGTTTTTCATCGGCCAGTATCCATTCGTCGATCACCGGCACATCCGCGAAGTTACGGGTCAGACGATCGGTTGTTTCCACGAAGACCGTGTTGATCTTGGTTTTGGTTACATATTCCAGCATCTCATGGAATATTTTTCGCTGGATTTTTCCGGCGGCCGATTCCTGAATAGCAAAAACCTTCGTGAGCTCAAAGCCGTTCCGGTCGGCATAGTCATGAAGGAGTTTTTCTTGAGCCGGCAAAGAGTAGCCGGAGTCCTCTTGATCCTTTGAGGAGACACGGGCGTATCCCACGGCTCGCATTGATTCATTTTCGTTTTGCATTGTCATAGTCATTTTTTTGTTAATAATTATTTGTTCGAATGCGACCTTTGGTACCAAGACACACCATACGCTAATTTTTAGAACAAGCTAAGCTCGAGTTGCCCACATGCTTGGATTTTTCTCAAAATGTTGTAATTTCCTGTAATTTGTTGCATTTAAGTGTATTTATCCTTGTGTAAATTTTTACCAGATTTGTTGGCTTATGTTGGGTTTTGCCGGGTTTTAGTGTATTTATTTTTGTTCGATTCATTGCCGTTTACTGCTGATTGTTGCCGTTAAGTGTATTTATCATTTCCTGTTTTTCCTGAAGTTTCCGGATCAGAATTTGATCCTCGGCATATCGGCTATAAGCTTCTCTTAAGAATCCTTTCGCTCTGAACCACGACTTGACTGTATCGAGAGTCACTCCCACTTCACTGGCGATTTTCTCATAAGGGACACTAAGCCACCGCATCTCGATTGCTCGTTTGTGCCACGGTCTTAAGTAAGTGAGCTTGGGCATATTACTTGATGGACATCTTGCGAAGTAATTCCGCTCTGGCTTCGGCGATGCTTTTTAATTTCTCGGACCGGCCGTTAACTTCTTTATAATTTTCTTTAATTTCTTTTAAATCCTTAACTTCTATATCATCGCCGTCCCATGCGGTCTGCTTGTCATGCCGTCCGGTTTTACATGCTGATTGGTTTCCACCCTGCGTCAGATGTAGGACGGAGAGCAAGGTAATACTCCGGGGCTTGAACTTGGCATCTTCGCCCCGGGTTTTTGTGATTGCGATAAAACTCCACTCCTCGAGCTTGGCCAAACACTTCTTAATCGTTCGCCAGTCTTTTAAGCCGGAATAAATTAGAAGCGTTTTATTTGATGCTTCTACGGTCTGGCTTGCTTTGTTGGAGGCGATCTCGGTCAAGGCACAGTACACATTGCATAAGTTGCGAAACGCATCCACGCCGATGTGCTTATCAAGCCATTGCTGTCGCATGTATCGCAAAGCCGGCTTATCCTGATAAGCAAATGGAGCTTCGCGGTAATCCCTGACTTTATGATTTTTATTTTGCTGGTTCATTGTCGTATGGCACTAAGAGCTCACGGCCGCTTGTGATATCCTCGCAATAAAAACGCATCAGAGCGTCGTAATAGCCCACGAGGTTGAAAGCGATATCATGCAAGTCCTGGTCATTCACTTCTTGGCCAAAGTCTTTTTTAAGAATCGCGCGGAGCTTTTCCAGCGTTTCCGGTTTTAATTTCACAGGTCTTAGTCCTCGGCATAAATCCGCACTTTGACCTGTTTGAGCTCGTTGAAGAACGCCTGCGGCTCGACTTGAAGCTCGCGGCTCCAATATCGCTTCACCAGAGAATCCAAGTCCGGGCTCTTGCCGAAGCAAAAGAGCACCTTGCGCGGATTTCCCCGATCCACGACCTCAAGAGAATCAGGAATAAATAATAAAAGCGCCGCGACCAATGCCAGATCGGCGGTTTTGTAATAATTGTTTTCCATATTGTGGCATTTTCATCGTCATTAATTTTTTCCTCTCACACGTATTAATTATTGCAATCGGGCCGCTATGCCTTAAATAGTCCGCAAAGAAATTTTTGCAAACAAAAAACGCCTGTTCTGCAGGCGCATCACCAAGGTTATTAACACTACTTGAGGAATACGAGCGTCACCGCAAGAAAATTCTGTACTTCGGATTGATCCGGTAACCGTCGGTTCGACGGCCTTCGATGAGTCTTGTGATTTTCAAATCATTCTTTGCCTTGGCATTAATTTTCATAATGGCCGAACGGACAGAGTAATCACTCCCGGCGTTCGTAGCCATACAGATATCCGGTGTCGGCTGATAAGTTTTGCCGATCAGATATTTTACGATCCGATGACGCAGATCCTCTTTGCCCATTGGATAACAGTATTTGTTTTTGGGATCGCGGTATAAATCAGCCTCGGCCGATAAATGAAGAATGGTCTGTTTTAACTCCGGCTTGGTTTTTCCTTGGGCAAAATATTCGGCAAAAGCGACAGCCGCCTCCCGGGTGAATGTTTTTATAAACTGCTGGTCATATTCGGTCAGCCCCTCAAACTTGCTTGTCCGGCGTTCCAAGAGGGATCGGATGCTTTTCACTTCGAGTTTAGTTTCGATGAGCTCCTTGGTCAGCGTACCGATTGCCGGCCGGTTTGTCCTTATAATTTTTTCACTATCGGCAATACCGGCAGTTTTCATTGAAGACCGAAGTATCTTTTCAGTCGTGGCAATCGAAAGCCGGTACGTCGTGATCTTTGCGACATTTTTCCGGATATTGAATTTGTATCTGGTGGCCAGCGTGGCCTTTTTCATTTTCATAATCATTTTTAAACTGGTCAGAATATCCCGATTTTGTCCACTATAGTGATTCAACTGGACAAAATTAGTGAATCAGATCCATTTTATGCCTCCCATTCACTAAAGTTAAGCACATTTACTTATCCCTCCAGCACTTGCGCTTATTTGCATTATAGCATAAAATAGATACTGTAAGTAAGGTTTAAACTAACATACAGACTATATTATGGAAAAAGGCGATTATATCTCAACAATTTTGCGATCAAAACAAACGGTTTTATCGGCCAAAGACATAATGTTGCTTTGGAGCGAAGCCAGTTCTGATGCGGCCAGAGTAAGGATCAACTACTACGCCAAAAGCGGAGCTCTTTATCGTATTCGCAGAGGTTTTTATGCCAAGGATAAAGATTACAACAAATTCGAGTTGGCGACCAAAATATTTACGCCCTCCTATATCAGCTTTGAGACCGTCCTCGGTCAGGCCGGCATAACCTTTCAGCACTACAATCAAATATTTATCGCATCTTATACCAAGCGAGAAATCACTGCCGATGGTCAGACATATTCCTATAAGCGAATCAAAGATGCCATTCTCACTAATCCGGCCGGTATTGAGAGCAAGGATAATTATTCTATCGCAACTCCCGAGCGCGCGTTTTTAGATGTGGTTTATTTAAACAAGGATTATCACTTTGACAATCTCGGTCCTTTGAATTGGGACAAAGTATTCGAGATACTTTCTATTTATGGCGGCAACAAACGCATGGAAAAAATGGTCAAGAAATATCGCGAAGCATTAAATACAGAGACAAAATAAATTTTATGACGCTCAACACCACAACACACAAAAATATCCTCATCAAAATCCTTAAGGATATCTATACCGATTCAACAATCGGGCCGCTTTTGGGATTTAAGGGCGGTACGGCCGTCTATCTTTTTTATAATTTGAACCGCTTTTCAGTGGACTTGGATTTTGATTTACTCGATGCCGAAAAAGAGGACTATGTTTTCGAGCAAATAAAAAAGATTTTAGAGAATTACGGCACAATAAAAGAAGCGGAAAAGAAACGTTTTAATCTGTTTTATGTTTTGGCTTATGACGACAAGGTTCCGGGTGCCCAGAATATCAAGGTGGAAATTAATCGCCGGGAATTCGGCTCGAAGTATGAAGTAAAGTCATATCTCGGCATTTCCATGAAAGTTATGGTGCAGGAGGATATGTTCGCTCACAAGCTTTGTGCTATGTATGAGCGGATTGGTAAAACCAACCGCGACATTTTTGATGTCTGGTATTTTTTGCAGAATGAATGGCCGGTTAATAAGAAAATTGTCGAGGAACGCACCAGTATGATTTTCAAGGAATTCTTACAGAAGTGTGTCGATTCACTGGAAAAAATGACCGACCAAAATATTCTTTCCGGCATGGGCGAACTATTGGACGCCAAGCAGAAAGATTGGGTAAAAGCCAAACTCCGCACCGAGACGATATTCTTGCTGAAGCTTAAATTACAAAACGAAAAATAATATGGCCCTATTCAAAATCAACGGCTCGGCCGTCAAGAAAATAACCGCCAAAGAGCTTGATCTGGAGAAAAACCTACAGACACTTTTTGAGAGCAATCTTGAAGAATTGTTAAACATTATTTTTCTGGCTCATGAATATCCGACCAGTTTCGGCGGCCGGATTGATACCCTTGGTATTGATAAAGACGGCGCGCCTTGCATCATTGAATACAAGAAAAACCAAAACGATAATGTGATCAATCAAGGGCTTTCATATCTATACTGGCTTTTGGATCACAAGGCTGATTTTGAAAAAGTCTGTCAAAACAAAAAGATTGAAATAGAGATTGACTGGGATTCTCCCCGGGTCATTTGCGTTGCTGAAAGCTACAATAAATTTGATCTGGATACGGTGAATGTTTTGCCGATTAATGTTGAGCTCTGGCGGTACCGCATCTATGACGAAAACATTCTCTTTTTGGAGCCGGAAAATTTTCAGAAAGTACGGGTATCAACGGCAAGTATTGTGCGGAAAACAAAACACGACAAAGAAAAACAAGAAATAATACAGAAGAATTATTCGGTGGACGAACATCTTGAGAAAGCTGGAGAGGATATCAAATCGTTATTTTTAAAGTTACGCGAAAAAATCATCTCGCTTGATACGGAAATTAAAGAAGATCCGCAAAAACACTATGTGGCTTATAAGCTATCGACCAACTTTGCCGATGTAGAGGTATATCGCAATCAGCTTAAAATTTTCTTGAACGTAAAAAGCGGACAACTTAACGATCCTGATTCCATTGCTCGGGATATGGAAAAACCAAAGCACATCGGCCACCACGGCAATGGCGATTACGAGGTTAAGCTCGAAAGCGAAGCCGACATAGACAAGGTATTTTCGCTTATAAAGCAAAGCTACGATCTGAATAAATAAGTATGAAAATAAAAGATTTGCCAAAAGTTGATAGACCGCGAGAAAAACTGGAGAAATACGGCCCCGAGCGACTTTCTGATTCGGAACTTTTGGCTATTCTTTTACGAACCGGAAGCGAAGGCATAAATGTAGTGGAATTATCCAGTAAGATTTTAAGGAAATTCAGTGGCGCTGGATTGGCCAAAGCGTCGGCCAAAGAATTGAAAAATACATTTGGTCTTGGAAGCGCGAAAGCGTGCGAAATCGTCGCCTGCTATGAACTTGGTCGTCGGCATTTACACGATAAGCAATCGGTTCTGCTTTTATCGCCAAAAGATGTTTGGGACGAACTCAAGGATATTCGGGATCATAAAAAAGAACACTTCGTGATTTTCTTTTTGGATTCCAGAAATCAGGAAATCAAGCGTGAAATCGTTTCAGTCGGTTCACTTAATGCAAATCTCGTTCATCCGCGCGAAGTATTTGAGCCGGCTGTCCGGCATTTGGCCGCGCAGGTTATTATTGCTCACAATCACCCAGCCGGCGATCCAACACCATCGCAAGAAGATTCAGATATAACTAAGCAATTAGTTGATGCGGGCAAGCTTCTCGGTATCGATATAAGCGACCACGTGATCGTCAGTAAAACAAATTTTTTCAGCTTCAAAGAGCATAAATTGATTTAAATATTATGGCTACTCAAGATACAACCGGAAAAAAGTTCATGCGCGAAACAGACGCGCGTATTCTCATTGACCGCAGACTCCGCGAAGCCGATTGGGATATCGAAAACAAGAATCAGGTCTCAACCGAAGAGACTTCACAGAACGGCCGCGCTGATTATATTCTTAAAGACTCAAGGGGTCGCGCCATAGCCGTTATTGAGGCAAAGCGTTTTGCT
>PEYJ01000039.1 GCA_002774425.1 Parcubacteria group bacterium CG08_land_8_20_14_0_20_48_21
CGCTGGTTTTTTGCTTTAACAGACTTTTGGTAGGTTGTGCCGGTATAATAGTCGGTTGTCCATATTTTTCTTGATTTTTAAGGGTACTATGGTACACTGGGGTTTGTATGCAAGAACCTGGAATCCTCTATGTCGTTGCAACCCCCATTGGCAATTTGGAGGATGTGACGTTGCGCGCACTGCGTGTTTTGCAAGAGGTTGATGGCATTTTGTGCGAGGATACGCGGGTGACCAAACGGCTGTTGGAACGCTACAAGATTGTCAAGCCGCTCAAAAGCTACCACGCGCACAGCAAACTTTCGCAAACGCAGCGCGTACTCTCTCTCTTGGAGCAAGGAAAAAATCTGGCGCTTGTTTCGGATGCCGGAACGCCATGCATTTCCGACCCCGGGGTAGCATTAGTTGCGCAGGTACGTGAGTATTTCGGTGTGCGCGCTCAAGTTGTTCCCCTTCCCGGTCCAAGCGCAGTCCTTTCCGCGCTTTCCGCAAGCGGCCTACCCTCTTCCGATTTTCTTTTTCTGGGATTTTTGCCGCACAAAAAAGGACGGGAAACGCTGTTTCAGGAAATTGCGGCATCTCAACGGACCGTGGTGTTCTATGAATCGCCTCATCGCATTTTAAAAACACTCACTTCTCTCGCAGAACATTTGGATTCTCCGCGCATCGTGGTCGTCGCTCGCGAACTCACGAAAGTGCATGAAGAGGTAGTTTGTGGAACGGCGGCAAACGTGCTGCTCTCCTATACGGATCATGCGGATAAGGTGAAAGGAGAATTTGTGGTTATGGTAAGCGGAAAGTGATTTTCAATAAATTAAAAAATGAAAAAATTCTACGTAACAACCTCAATTCCCTACGTCAACGCAAAGCCGCACATCGGTCATGCTTTGGAATTTGTCCAAGCCGATGCACTGGCGAGATATTGGCGGGAAGTTGCGTCGGATACGCGCGAAGTCTTTTTTTTAACCGGGTCCGATGAAAACGGGAGCAAAAATTACAAAACGGCGAAAGAGGAAGGGGTAACAACAGAAGCGTTTGTTGCGCGCCATCGCGCTGCCTTTCAGGAGCTGCTCCTACTGCTTAACATTACCAACAGTGATTTTATTTCCACGACCGACCGGATACGCCACTGGCCGACCACGCAAAAGATTTGGCGACTTTTGGCAGAGAAGGGATCTATCTATAAAGCGAACTATACCGGCTACTACTGCGTCGGGTGCGAAGCGTATATTCTTGAAAAAGAATTGGTGGAGGGCAAATGTCCCATACACCGCAAAGCGCCTGAACATTTGCAGGAAGAAAATTATTTTTTCCGACTTTCAAACTATACACAAGATATTTTGCAGCGCATTGAACAAGGGGAATTGCGCATTATTCCGGAATCGCGGAAAAAAGAGATCGTCAATGTCTTGAAGGAAGGGTTGCAGGACGTGAGTTTTTCGCGGCCAAAAGACAAGCTTCCCTGGGGCGTGCCGGTGCCGGATGACCCGGATCACGTCATGTACGTCTGGTGTGACGCGCTGACCAACTATTTGTCCGGCGCAGGGTATACCGCAGACAAACAACGGTTTCTTAAATTTTGGCCGGCGGACGTGCACGTGATTGGCAAAGACATCGTCCGCTTTCATGCGGCCATTTGGCCGGGAATGCTGTTGGCCGCCGAGCTACAGCTTCCCAAAACCATATTGGTGCACGGGTTCGTGCACACCAAAGGTGAAAAAATGAGCAAGTCGCTTGGGAATGTAGTGGATCCCAAAGAAATGGCAGAAAAGTATGGAACGGACGCGCTGCGCTATTATCTTTTGCGGGAAATTCCCACAACGGGGGATGGCGATTTTACGATAGGGCAATTTGAGCGGCGGTATGAGGCGGATTTGGCGAATGATCTAGGGAATCTCTTCAGCCGTGTGGTAGCTATGACGGAGAGGTATGTTGATGGTACTGTACCTCACGCGCAAGGCGACCCTAAACTTGACACGCGAAAAAGTTGGGTAGCCTATCATCAACACATCCAAGAATTTTCTTTTGATAAGGCGCTGGAAGTGGTATGGGCGCATATCAGCTTATGCAACCGATATGTTGACGAGCAAAAGCCGTGGGAAAAGGGCAATGCAGAGCAACGGGGAGTCATACTTTTTTCACTTTTGGAATCATTGCGGCATCACGCGCTCATGTTACGACCATTTTTACCGACAACGTCAGCAATGATGTTGGAGCGTCTTGGCGCGAGCAATATAACTTCGCAGGATTGGGGCAAACTTCCGCAAGGAACGAACGTAACAAAAGGCGCGGCGCTGTTTCCCCGTCTAAGTCACCAAGTTCATCTTTAAAAACAGAAAGGAATTGTCATGACTTACGCTCCCTATATATTTGACCTCATCCTGCTCTTCATAATTTCCGGATTCTTTTTTTACGGATTATTTTTTGGATTTCTGCGTGCGCTCGGTTCCCTCGTTGGGTACTTTGCGGGAGCAATTATTGCAAGTAAGTATTTTGATAACCTCATGCCATGGATCACCAACCTCATCGGCGATCGCGCCGGGTTAGCAAAAGTTTTAGCATTTCTCGTACTCTTTTTTCTCGTCAACCAGTTTATCGGCTGGGCGTTTTACCTATTGGATCGCGTGGTGCATCTGCTGCACTTTATTCCCTTTCTCAAAACGTTCAACCGTATCTTAGGAGCTGGATTTGGGGTGGTGGAGGGAGGGTTGATTGTGGGTCTTGTATTGTGGGTAGTAAGCATATTTGCAGGGCGTACGATAGTCGGAGATTGGATAGCGCATTCGCTCGTTGCAAAAGTACTCTTGCCACTGGTTGATTATAGCATTCCCTACTTTCCGGAGATTATAGAAAAAGTGCAAGCACTCGCGCACTAAAATCATTGTCGCGAGAGCAGTGGCGCGGTGAGCATAAACTAAGTTCTTTCCCGCTTGATGCTATGATAGACACGCATGCGCATGTCATGGACAAACAATTTGACGCAGACCGCGAACAAGTTCTCCGGAGGTATTGGGATGCCGGAGGTGAGGTGTTGCTCAATATTGGCGCAACCATTCCTGAAAGTGAGAAGAACATTGTGCTCGCACGCACGGACAAGCGCATATTCGCGACGGTCGGCCTGCATCCGCATGAGGCGCTTACCGTCCATGATACGGATTTCAAGAAACTGGAACAGTTTGCTGTTCGAGGAGGTGTTGTTGCAATAGGAGAGTGCGGCCTGGATTATTTTTGGCGGGGAGAAATAAAAGATAATCCCCGCATGATCAAGAAAGCAAAGGAAGCGCAGCACCAACTTTTTGAGTCGCAGCTTGCACTCGCGTCCGCAAACGATTTGCCGGTGGTTGTCCATGCGCGCGCCGCGCATGATGCTATTGCGGCGCTGCTCAAACAACACCTTGAAAAAGGAGGTTTGAAAAAACGCGGGGTTATCCACTGTTTTACGGGTACGCAAGAAGAAGCGCAAACCTATCTGCAACTTGGTTTTTTTATTTCGTTCACGGGCATCATCACTTTTGGAGATGTGAAATTGGAAGAGGTGGTGCGCGCCGTAGCGCTCAAAAAAATATGCATTGAAACCGACTGTCCCTATTTGGCGCCTGCGCCGCACCGCGGCAAGCGCAATGAACCGGCGCACGTGCTTACGGTGGCAAAAAAAATTGCCGAGCTTAAAAACATTGCTCTTGATCAGGTAGTGGAACAAACAGCCAATAATGCCAGGGAAATTTTTCTTTTTTCCGATCACCAAAAACCGCATCGCTGATCTCGGTTATGTGTATAGATACGGTTGACAGTCATGCTCAACAATGGTACACTAAAAACCCAATAAGCGTATCTCTGTAGGGGTGACCCGCAGAAAGGAAAATGCAATCACACCCCTACCAGCAGGGGTTTTTGTATGCTTAATAAAGCTACGAACTACTCGTATGAGAATAGGCATTGATGCACGAACCATTTTAAATCCCGCAAAAGGGGAGGCGGCCGGGACAGGACACTACACGTATCAGCTCATCCGCAACCTTTTGGATATTGATAGCGGCAATCAGTACGTACTGTTTTTTGATTGGCGCGCGCGCCATCGCGACATGGAAAAATTTTCACGCGAGAATGTGAAGATTTGCTATTTCCCATTTTCTCACTACAAAAAATATTTGCCGATTGCGTATATGCACTTATTGACGAGCGTGGTGCTGGCGAGGGAAAAATTGGATGTCTATCATTCACCGGCAGGCAGCGTGCCATTGAGCTATTCCGGAAAAACCGTAGTGACCATTGATAACCTTGCCATTTTCAAACACCCCGATCTTTTCCCGAAATACGAGCGTGTGCGCGCTCGGATGCGTCCGTATATTGCACGCAAGGCGGACGCGATCATAGCGGTTACCGAAGCAACAAAAAAAGATATTATGGACGTGCATGCAATCTCGGAAGAAAAGATCACCGTCATATCCCACGGGCTTGACAAGAGGTTTTTTGAAGGGTGTCAGGAAAAAGAAGCGGATGATATTTTACAGACCTACGCCATCGTAACGCCATACCTGTTTTTTCTGGGAACGCTTGAACCGACAAAAAATTTATCGAGGTTATTGGAGGGATTTGCGCGCGCGAAAGACCATCAAGGGTTGCGCGATCTCAAATTGGTTATTGGAGGCAAAGACGGGTGGATGGCAGACGAATACCGCCGTTTCATTAACGACCATCAGCTGAAGGACGACGTGCAATTTATCGGATATGTGCCTCCGGATCATCTGAACGCGCTCTTTCACCGCGCGCATGCGTTTGTTTTTCCTTCTATTTATGAGAGCTTTGGCATGGTCATACTTGAGGCCATGGCGAATAAGACGCCGGTCCTCATTTCCAATACCACTTCACTTGTTGAAACTGCGTGCGCGTGCGCGCATACGGTTGATCCCTACGATGTTGCGGCTATTACGCAAGGTATCATTGCTATTTGTACGAACAATACCCTGCGAGACGCGCTCATAGTGAATGGCTATGAACGGGCGAAAAAGTTTGACTGGAAAGAAACGGCGCGCAAAACATTGGAGATGTACCAGAGCGTAGGGGGCAGGAAATGAGGAGTATGGTGATGGTGAAATTGCTACGGACAGATACCCGCTTTGCAAGCGGGTTGTTGATTTAAAAAAAATACAGCAAGGAGAGTTACATGCTCATTTTTTATATCTTTGTTTCTTTTTTATGCTTCCGCGATCCGCGCTTTCACTTTCATGAGCATGAGAATCGTCCCGCGATCCTGCTCGTTGAGCTTGTCCGTAATATATTTGATAGTTTCCCGCATGTTGGGAATGAATACATACTCAAGCGCGTTGACCCGTCGGCGGGTTTTTTCAATTTCAGCAGCCAACAGACGCGCCGAATGCTCTATTTCCGCCAAGGTTACCAAGTCTTTAAGCACTTTGGAAAAAATGTCCAGGGCAACATCCAGCTCGGAACTCGTGAGCCCCAAACTATAGCAGAGCACCTCACCCTCTTCCGTGTAGGTGAATTGCGGAATATGCACGCTCATCACGTTTTTGGTGGTTGCCTCAAGCGTAGTCTTTTTTGTTGGCACCGCGAGTGCTTCAGCCAACACCTCGGGACGCATGTCGGCGGATGCAAAAATAATCGCCTTAAACCCCCGGGCAAGGGTACCCTCTATTTTCTCGCGGCTCTTTTTCGCCTCGCGGATGATTTCCATGAACGCTTTCATAAGCCCGTCGCGCTTTTCTTTCAAGAGCTTATGCCCGCGCTGCGCGGTTTTCAACTTCGTCTTCAGCTTCAGAAGTTCCTGGCGTGTTGGATTGACGTTTAACTTGTTGGCCATAGGAAACACCTTGGAGAAAATAACTTACATATGCAGTCTTATAATTTTGGCAGGTACGTAGCCAGGTGCTCTGGTTTGACGCGCTTCAATTCTTCCCGCGGCAGGATAGACAGCAGTTTCCAGCCGAGATCAAGCGTTTCTATGATAGTGCGGTTCTCTTCCGCTCCTTGCTGTACAAACTCGGTTTCAAAACGGTCGGCAAATGCCGCAAACTTCTTATCCGTATCCGAAAGCGCCGCTTCACCCAAGATAACCGCAAGCTCTTTGGCTTCTTTGCCGCGGGCATAGGCCGCGAAGAGCTGGTTCAACACGCCGGAATGATCCTCGCGCGTCTTTCCTTGGCCGATGCCTTTATCTTTCAAGCGCGAAAGGGAAGGGAGAACATCCACTGCCGGATAAATGCCCTTGCGATGGAGTTCTCGGGAAAGCATGATCTGCCCTTCCGTGATGTAGCCGGTGAGATCGGGAATTGGATGCGTTTTGTCGTCTTCGGGCATGGTCAGAATGGGTATCTGGGTTACCGAACCTTTCTTCCCCTTGATGCGTCCCGCGCGCTCATAGAGCGTTGCCAAGTCGGTGTAGAGGTATCCCGGATAGCCGCGCCGTCCCGGAATTTCTTTACGCGCCGCGGAAATTTCGCGCAGCGCCTCGCAGTAGTTGGTAATATCGGTAAGAATGACCAGGACATGCATGCCTTTCTCAAAGGCGAGGTATTCGGCGGTGGTGAGTGCCAGGCGGGGAAGCGTGATGCGTTCCACAACAGGATCATCCGCCAAATTCATGAAGAGTACCGCCCGATCAATAGCGCCGGTCTTTCTAAACTCGTTCGTGAAAAATTCCGCTTCCTCAAACGTCGTACCCATGGCGCCAAACACCACGGCAAACGGCTCATCCGTATCCTGTGCTCCAACGCTTGCTACGCGCGCCTGGCGGGCGATTTGCGCGGCGACTTCCGCGTGCGGCAGACCCGCTCCTGAAAAGATGGGGAGTTTCTGGCCGCGTACGAGTGTGTTCAAACCGTCAATGGTGGAAATGCCGGTCTGGATGAAGTCGTTCGGATAGTCGCGGGAATAGGGGTTGATCGGCTCACCGCCAATCGGCAGCTGCGCTTCCGGAATGAGCTTCGGCTTACCGTCCTTGGGATTTCCCGATCCGTTGAATACGCGTCCGAGCATGTCTTGCGACACACCAATCGTCATGGGTTTTGCGAGAAATTTCGCGCGTGAGGATTTTGGATTCAGTCCTCGCGTATCTTCAAACATCTGTACAACGGCGCGATCATTATGCACTTCCAAGACGCGCCCGCGCAAGGTTCTGCCGTCCGCCAACGTGATATCAACCAGCTCCTCATAGGTAACACCTTCCACATTCTCCACAATCAAGAGGGGGCCGAAGACTTCTGTAATCGTTTTGTATTCTTTTAACATATGCGTTGCATGCGGGGGTTAAGAAGTAAATGCGCGAGTAATGCGTTCCGGCAAGCTCTCCAACTGATCCATATCGGCTTCCACAACCATTTTTGCCCTGCCAATTTCCGCTTTTAATTCCGGTTGCTGTACGCTTGCGAGCGTTGTATCCCCCGTGAGCGATGCGTGGGCTGCCGCGTGATAGGCTATGATGCTCTTGAGCATCAGGTGCTGCTTTTTGAGCGGGGTGTAGGTGTCGGTTTCATCAAACGCATTCTGCTGGAGGAAATCTTCCCGCAGGGATTTTGCGGTATCTAGTACCAGCTGCTCGTGCGGCGAGAGCGCTTCAACGCCGACCAAACGCACAATTTCCTCAAGCTTGGCTTCTTGCTGCAGAATTTCCATGGCCTTTGTGCGCAGATCCTGCCAATCACTACTCACGGCTTTATTCATGTAAGCATCAACCTGTTCGTTGTAGAGGGAGTAGCTGGACAGCCAGTTAATTGACGGAAAGTGTCGCTTGTACGCGAGGCTCGCATCCAACCCCCAAAAGACCTTCGTGACGCGCAGGGTGTTTTGCGTAACCGGTTCCGAAAGATCTCCCCCAGGAGGGGAAACCGCGCCAACCACAGTGAGCGACGCTTCCCGCGAGTCTTTCCCAAGGCACACCACGCTTCCCGCGCGTTCATAAAATGCCGCTGTACGGGAACCAAGATAGGCTGGATACCCTTCTTCACCAGGCATTTCTTCCAGGCGTCCCGACATCTCACGCATGGCTTCCGCCCAGCGCGACGTGGAGTCGGCCATGAGCGCGACTTTGTAGCCCATATCGCGGTAGTATTCGGCAATCGTGATACCGGTATACACGGACGCTTCGCGCGCCGCAACCGGCATGTTGGACGTATTAGCGATGAGCACCGTGCGCTCCATGAGCGGCTTACCGGTTTTAGGATCGGTGAGTTCGGGAAATTCCATGAGCACATCAGTCATTTCGTTGCCGCGTTCACCGCAGCCGATGTAGACGATAATATCGGCATCGGCCCACTTGGCGAGCTGCTGCTGAATGACGGTTTTCCCCGCGCCAAACGGTCCCGGTACGCATCCGGCGCCTCCCTTGACGATCGGAAAGAACGCATCTATGACGCGTTGGCCGGTAACCAAAGGTTCGGTCGGTATGGATTTTTCTTTGACGGGTCTCGGTTTGCGAATCGGCCATACCCGGAGCATAGGTACTTTATGCGATGTTCCTTCATGCTCAATAACTACTATGGGTTCTGCAACCGTGAACTTGCCTTTTTCTATTTTTTTTACTACACCGCGCATATCCGGCGGTGTCAATATTTTATGGGTAATGAGACTGGTTTCCTCTACCGTACCGAGTACATCTCCTCCGGAAACCGCGTCACCCGCCGCAACTGCAGGGATAAACTCCCATTTTTTCTCGAGGTCAATGCCGGGTACCTCAATACCGCGCCGGATGAACGCCGACTTGGCATTATCCGCTATCAAGGCAAGCGGGCGCTGGATGCCATCATAAATGTTCGTTAACATACCTGGCCCGAGCGTAACACTCAACAACTCACTGGTGCGATAGACCGGCTGACCCGGCCCCAAACCGCCCGTTTCTTCATATACCTGAATGCTTGCCAAATCACCTTTTAATTCAATAACCTCGCCCACCAGTCGTTCCTCGCTTACGCGCACCACTTCGTACATTTTCGCGTCCTGCATGCCGGACGCGACAACCAGGGGACCGGAAACTTTAATGATAGTGCCTTTCTGTTCCATAAAATATTGAGCTTCAAATATGATAAGTGTAGGTGTTACTTACGTTTGTAAAATATCCGAACCGACCGCTTGTTCCACGATGCGCTTCAAGCGGCGCATGCCCTCTCCTGTTGGACCGAGTTGCGACGGAATGGCGACGACCGCGGGCAAAGCGCGCGATTCTAGCATTACGAGCGCTTCACGAAGTTCTTCCGCCCAGTTTTCCGTAATAAAGACCGCGGCAAGGTCATCGCGTTTTGCGATGCGTTCAAGGACATCGACTCCTTCCTCGCGGGTTATAATGGGAAAGGTCTCAACGCCAAGCGCGATAAAGGCTTTGATGGAGTTTGGATTTCCAATAATGGCGATTTTCATAACAGACAATTTCCTAATAATAATCTCGCAAGCGTTCGCGAATTTCCTGGGACGCGAGGCCTTCATACTTTCCGGTCATAATCAGGCGAATATTGCGTATGGCGTTGCGCTTGGCGTAATAGTAGCTTACGGGAACTTCCGGTCCATAGGTGGTATATTTTCCTTTGCGGACAAATGCTATTTCTGCGTTTTCCAGATCGCGTTCAAGTTTCCAAAGATTGCCATCTTCCTGGTATCGCGCAACCGCTTCACCGATTGCGCGGTCAAACCAGCTTGCAACTTCCTGGATGAAACGATCAAGTTTTTCTTCCTTATAGCACAGAAAGAGCGTTTCTTCCCGCATTCTCCCTCCAGGAATCAAATGTTCTTGCAGGTAGGTAAGATCTTTTCCCAAACGCCTGGCGCGCAGGAATATTTTGATATTCGCGATTCCGGTTCGCACTTCAACAAGGTTGGAAAGAAAGGGGTTGCCGATCTTTTTTGTGACGCGTCTTTGGCAGGAAAAATAGCGTTTTTCAAAATAGGTATCTATCTGTTCGGGAGTCGTTTTTTTGGTGAAGGCGGTATGCGCTTCCGCAATGATGGTGCGATAGGGTTCTGCAAGTTTATCCGTCTTTTCCTCACGCACGGCACGGCGCAGCTCTTCTTGATCCAGGTTGCCAAGATGTGACAGCGGTGCCGCATGCGTTTCGCCGAACAACTTCTCTTTAAATAAGACCTTGAAGTTATGGAAATCTTTTGACTGGAAAATATAGAGTAAAAGATTTTTATCGGGTAGTGCGCGTTCATAGACCTGGCGCAAGCGCGCAAGCTTATTATCAAGCGCTTGTGTATACTCCGTCGCTTGCAGATCCAAGAGTTCACCCGCGTAATCCAAGTCATTGAATACGTGGAAAGCGGTATCCGGATCGGGCGCTTCAACCATGCGAGTTACTTCGTTTGGTCCGATCAAGTGGCGTTCCAAAACACGAATAATCCCGGTAAGTGTTGCGTAAGAAGAGGGGATGGTCATACGCGCGCGAGAAGGAAGTGGTTGGTAGCCCGGAGTAGTAAGGGATTGCAAGAATACATAGCTCTTTGTGCAACTAGGAGAACAAAATTTTTGCCACGTCCGTTTCCGTTTGTTCACGAATAGTGGTAATGAGTGTTGGTACGGTAAAATCCATTGCAATCTCCTCGCTCTCAAAGCGAAATCCTTGCGCATCTTCAAGCGGCTTGACCGCAATGGCTACTGTACAGGAAGTCTGTTTGCATGCAGCTTCCAACGCTGTTCTCCAGTCAGTACTCACCATGAATTGAGGGGTTGTTGTGCGCGTCGGAAGATGCGCGATCAGCGAAACAATCCAGGGCAGCAAATCTTTTTGCGACAATTCGCCAAGGAGGTTTGCTGCTTCCTCATACACGCCGTCAAGCGTTTTCTGCCGCGCGATGAGCGCCGCGGTTTGTAGCGCGCTCGCCGCTTTCTGCTTGGCTCGGTTTATTTTCTGATCAATAGTATGCTGCGTCGCGCGCAACAGTTCAACCGCACGTTCTTTTTCCAGGCGATAGAGTTCTTTTTTGCGCGCCTCCAGTTCACGGTCCTTTTGTGCGGCAAAAATCAGAACGCGCTCGGCGCCTTCTTCGCGAATCGTCCTGACAAGATTAGCAAGTCCCATACGGAAATATTACGAAACTTTGCCTAAAAGTAAAATTGTGGTCAATAGGCCGATAATCGCGTAGGTTTCCACCATGGCGGAGAGTACCACGGCTTTGACAAAATCTTTCGGCTGCTTGGCAACAATGTTCATGCCGGCAACGGATACTTTACCCTGCAGCCACCCTGAAAAAAGGCCGGCGATGGCAATAGGCAAGCAGGCGAATAGTATCGCAGAACCCGCGCCGAGCGAAACTTCGCCCAAATTGGTTATGGTATTAATGGCCATAAACGCGCCGACAAAGCCGTAAATACCTTGGCTTCCGGGAAGCGCTTCAAGCACGAGGACGCTGATAAACTTCTCCGGTTCTTCGGAGAGGATGCCACTGCCAACTTGGCCGGCAATGGATACGCCGATGCTTGAGCCGATACTTGCAAGACTGACGGCAAGCACTGCTCCAAGGATGGCGATACTCAATCCAGTAATCATACGGTGGTACGTACCGAAAACGAGCTTCAGAGCAACTTCATGGTTGCCGCCTCAAGCATACATCAGAGCGTTCTTGAGGAGAGAATGATCGTTTGCGGAACCGATAAAATAAATATTTTAGAGAGGTTGCGGCATGAAGTAATTTCCTGCCGCGGCGAATCCAAACTATTCGCGTTCTTCCAGAGAGATGTATCGGGCTTCACGCATGAAAGGAACGAATTTTTTTCCGGCTCCTTCAAGAAATTTAGGAAAATATTCTACAAAATGCAAGCGCGCGGTATGAATGAACGCGCCGAGGGCATTGATCATCAGGTTAAAGCTATGTCCTCCCACCAAAATGACGATGTAGACTACCCAGCCGACGTAGGGAATCATATCGCGGAAAAGCGCGGCAACGAGATTGACGACCGTGGCGATAATGCCGGTAGCGAGTCCCAAAGCAACCAGACGGGAGTAAGAGAGTACGTCACTGAAGTAGCCAACCACGTTATAGAGGCTCAATATGCCTTTACCTATTTTCCCGACAGGGTTCTTGATCTTCCTCCCTTGGGTTGCGATAAGCGCCAAGGTCAATCCAATTGCCGTCCACTTGCACCATTGCACGAAGGCGGTTCCCGCTCCCCGGCTTGCCACCCCATAGCCGATAAGCACTATCAGAAATAGCAACCACAATCCTTCATCCAGCAAGGCATCCCTTGCGGAAACGGTCTTCCATTTCCACCACATTTTGATGGCGATACCGGTTATGATCTGTACGACACCGAGACCAAAAGCAATAAGTAAGAACGTGTTGGGGTCGGCAACCGGATCGATGGCTTGTACCGAACGAATAAATCGCGCCATCCACCCCGGAAGATTTCCGGCGACCATGCCGAACCATGAACCAAACAACGCTCCGGTAACGATCGTTGCCAGACCGCACGCCATAAGCAACTGCATCATTTTTCGTCCGCCGGGAGAGAGTGGGAGAAATTTTAATGCCAAGAGCGTGATAAGGGTGATCACGATACCATAACCCGCATCGGTCAGCGCAAGCGCGAAGAAGAGCGTAAAAAACGGCGCAAGGAATACGGTTGGATCGGGATCGGTTGCCAAAGGAGCGCCGTACATGTTTGTTACGGTTTCATAGGGTTGTATGAAGCGCTTATTTTCCAAAACACTCGGCGCCAATTCATCCTGTTTCGGTTTGCGCGTTGTAAGCGCGAAAGAATGTAGGGTGAGTTTGTCCAATGCTTTTTCAAGGTGCTTAACGGCTCTTGCGGGGATCCAACCGGCGATCGTAAATGTGTAATGCGTGTAGTGCAAATTCGGATGTTGAAGCTCTTGTTCGTATTTCCAGCGCAGCACATCCGATACAATTTTTAATTTGGGAAGCTCGTCCGCGATCTTGGTAAGTTCGCGGATTTGATGATTGAGTTGAGAGGTCAACGCGCGGATATTTTGTTCCAAAACCGGTATCTGCCGAGATGGAATTTCCGCCGAATCCTCTTCCGCGAATGCAATCGGCTTCCATCCATGTGTATGCAGTATACTTTGGATATGCTGTGCCGTTTCTTTTTTACATACAATGGCGATTGGTACCTGCTTGTCTTCCTCATCACCACTGAAAAAATAATGTGGCAAGTGACGCATCTCCGCTTGCGCCTGCGCGATAATCGGTTGGGGCAAGGTGCCTAAAATTACCAGGGTGGATTGCGTTCCGCTCTGTGGCGCGAAAGGAAGGCGCTCCCATTTCCGAAGGATTGCTACGCGCTCTTCAAGGGACCTGACCGTATTGGTGAGTGTATTGCGCTCTTCTTCATACTGCTCGCAGCGGATGGTAAGATCTTGATGCGGATAATTTTTCAGAAGTTCGTTCAATTCTTCTTCCGTGGTAGAGATTGCTGGATGGAGTAATTTTTCAACCGGCGAACGCTTATCTTGCGCATAGGGCGTAAGGAATCGAATGGCGAAGGTGATTTGCGCAAGCCAATATCCCAAATCTTTTATTTCACCATCGCGTGTTTCGCGCGCAGATTCTTTTCCCGTCTGCTCGCTTACAATTTCAACCACACCCATTTTTTGCAGCAAATCCATTACTCGATCACGATCTTTGGTGAGGGCGATAAGGTGCAGATAATTCATTTCCGCGAGTGCCATAGCAGAGAGTGCTAGAGAGTAGCTTGTAAGGTGTAGAGCAATATCTTGAAGCAATGATACAATAAAACGACCGTATGCGCGCGTAAGGCCGTTTAGCGTGATGCAGGTTTTAGAACAATTGTTTTTATCAAGGCAAGCGCTTGCTGTTTTTTTTGTGGGTCAGGATTTTCAAGATTTTTTTTGAGTGCGGACATATCTTTTTCCAGCCGCTCCTTGATGGAGGTGATGTTCTGTGAAGCTTTTTCTATGAGCGTGCGGAGTTGCGGATCAATGGATTCTTGCGCGCGTTCGTCTCTTTTTCTATCTCTCTCATCAAGTTCAGCTGATTTTTTTCTTGAAACTTCTTCAGCTTTTGCAAGATTTTCGTTGATTTCAGACTCCACTTTACGAATATCATCAAGGGGATTGTGCATAAAATATGTATATCTTTTCATTTACAAAACATCACTTATTGTACCTATTTTTTGCACCTTGTCAATACGTATTCTCGCCTAAGTTGACAAATAATTTACTTTAGGTTCTTATACAATTTTTCGCAAGTCTTTAAGTCTTGCAGTCATTACCACGAGAGGTGGGAATCCAATCCAGAAACCCAAGGCGGTAATCCAATAACCATAGCCATGCCTTACTACGTATCCGGTGAGTGTTATTTATCCACATCCCCATTTTGATGATCGGGGTAAAATGTGGTATACTTGTGTACAAGTACAAGTACAAGTACAAGTACAAGTACAAGTACAAGTACAAGTTGCTGAAAAAGTTAAGAAAAATGTGCGAAATACACAACACTTGCTAGTTGACGATATCAAATCATCACTAACGATGCATTGGTACGTTAACATCGTGTAGTTTTTTAACACCCAACACCCATGCCCACCTACCGGTTGTCTACGCAATACTCTAAAAAAACCAACGCCACCTCTCGCGTAAACATCAAGCTTGCGAACCGCTTGGCTGTCTTTGGTCTTGCGGCTTTTTTGGTACTTCCTTTTTTTGTTTTTGCGCCGATCCCCACGCACGCTGGCATGTTCGGTGATTTTCTCAAGGACTGGAGGGGCTTTATCGGCTTTGTTACCGACAAGAGCATGGAGCTTTTTTCCCGCGAACCCGAGGTAACGGTGATCAAGAATACGAATCCCGCAACAAGCCCAACTGCTACGACCAAGCAGCAGAAAGCACCATCCCTGCTACCGAAAAACAACATCATCGCAACCCAAGCATCGGTAACCGACCGCGCGCAACCACCCGTCACTATCGGAACGACATCTGCAAACCAAGGTACCATCGCCCGCCTGGAAGCACTTGAAGTCCAGTTTGACGCACTCCTCAATCCGACACGCACCAACACCCACGTATCTCCGACATCTCCTGTTGTCGCGTCTCCCGCGCCATTCGTCCCGTCCCGGGACTTGAAAGACATCCTGGAGACACTTCCCCAATCCTCCCAGGACATCATGGACGTTACCCTCGCGCAGATCACTCAATCCCACAACCAACTCAACCAACAACTCCAAAACCACTACGTCCAGCTCCAGGCCTACATCAACAATCAAATCTCCCAAAACAACAACGTGCGCGCCTACACCGTCATCGGCCCATCCAACAGCATTCCAACCTTAGATGCTGTTGTGGATGCCGGTAGTACAACCGCGCGCAATGTCACTTTCTCTGGCACGGCAACATTTTCAGGCACGACCAACGTTATGGGTGCCACCACCTTCTCTGGCAACGCAGTCTTTGACACGGACACGCTATCTATTGATTCACTTAACAACCGTGTCGGTGTTGGCACGACTACGCCCGCGGATATTTTCTCACTCAATGGTCCGGCATACATCGCCCAAATATCCGCACCCTCCAACACCCAAAACCGTCTCTATAACACTGGAGGCAATCTCTACTGGGCAGGCAACC